>JBIQMF010000293.1:0-1506 GCA_044463545.1 Solirubrobacterales bacterium | reverse complement strand
GTGCGACGCCGCAGACCGACACGGTAAACATCGGGCCGGGGACAATCGAGATCGACACGAAGGTTTCGATTGCGGGCTCAGCTCCGGTGGCCATCCGCAGCGTTGGGGGTGGCGAAGCGGCGCTCAACTTCACGCATCCCGGCAGTGGGGCCGGGCTGACTTTCACAGCTGGCGCTGCCACGTCGATCACCGGCTTGACCGTACGCATTTCCGGCATCAACCAGAACCGCACCGCGCTCTCGATCACCGGCGGCACCGTCAGCGACGTCGTCTTTGAGGTCGTCGGCGGCACCGCGCACGACACGGCCGGCCTGGAGCTCAGGGAGGGCGCGATGTGTGAGTACTGCCACTTCGCGGTCGAGGGCGCAAACGCGATTGGCTCCCGCGCCGGGTACGACGCCGCGATAACCGCGAGCAGCTTCGTCGGCAGTGGGCTCACCGCGCCAACCTACGGCGTGCGCATGCCTGACGACAGCACGAACTTGACGGTCACCAGATCGCGCTTCGAGGGGCTCGACCGACCAGCCGCTCTTGAGCAGACCCATTCCGAGCTTGTCATTCGCGATTCATTGATCGACCTCGGTGATCGGCTGAGCGCAATCGCGATCGAGGCGTCCGTTTCGCTTTTGGGCTGGAACCGCATCCGCCTCAACGGCGTCACGATCGTCGGCGACGATCCCTCACAAACCGCCCTGCACACGGCCGTCGACTCGGTCCATCCAGTCGGCGAGCAGACATCCGTGACGATCAACAACTCGCTGTTCATGCTCAGCGGGAGTTCGTTCAAGTGCGTCGTCACAGGCACGATCGCCAGCGGGGACGTCACGGTCAGGCACAGCCTGATCGGCTCCTACGTGGCGCCGCCCCCGTGTGTGGTCAACACCAGCAACAACCTCGATGCGTCGGAGTACACCCCGGGCGAGGTGTTCGTGGATGCAGCGGCCCGCGACTTTCGTCTGCGCCCGGGCTCGCCGGCGATTGAAATAGGAGACCCGACGACGCCTACAGCCGGTCGGCCTTTTGATCTGATCGGTGGCAGTCGCTTCTTCCCTACGACGGACGGGATTATCGACGCCGGCGCTGTTGAGTACCAGAACTACGCCCCCGATCAACCGGAGATCACCGCGTCCGCGACGACGGTGCTCCTCGGCACACCAATCGATTTCACCGCCCAAAGCTCCGACGGCAACGGCGACCCGCTCACATACCACTGGGACTTCGGCGACGGCAACGAGTCCTCAGAGCAGAATCCCACGCACACCTTCGCCGCGGCCGGCAGCTACGACGTCGAGGTCTGGGCGCGCGACCCGGTGATCCAGTCGATCCCGGCCAGCGTCACGATCACCGTGCTCGAGCCGCCGGTCGACCCGCCGACCGACCCGCCGGCCGACCCGCCGGCCGACCCGCCGGCCACGCCCGGTCCGCCGACCAATCCGGCGTTGCCCCTACCGGCCAGCGTCGTCTTCGGCAAGTTCAGCAAGAAGATCAGCTTCAAGAAGCGGGCCA
>JBIQMF010000292.1:0-1574 GCA_044463545.1 Solirubrobacterales bacterium | reverse complement strand
TCAGCTTCGACCGCCTCAACTTCGGCCTCGGGCTCTACGCCGCCGGCCTGCGGCTCATCGACTTCGGCAACTTCGACCTCAGCAATCTCAGCGTCGGTTCCTTCAACCTCAACAGCCTCAACCTCGGCAACCTCAGCCGTCAGGCTGACCTTCGTGCCCCAGCCGCTGGCCTTCAGCTCGATCGTGCCGCTGGCCGAGCTGCCCTCCCAGGCAATCTTCGACTCGGGCTCGGTCTTGACGATGCGGATCTCCTCGTCTCCCAGCAGGGCGGCCAGGCGTTCCACCTGTTCGAGCTCGGCCCAGACTTCGGGCTGGGATTTGACAAGCGTGCGTGAAACCTCGTAGGCGGACATCGCCGATAGCTTCAACGAAAGCGCCCCCACACCTTCAGCCGCAAGTGTGATTTCGAGAGCACAAGGCCGCCCGCCGGCACCCTGGGATCAGACGATGTTGGCTTCCATCAGGTAGATGGCGCCCAGCATCAGAAAGAGCGCCGCAAGGCCGCCGCCGGCCAGCTCGTTGCAGATCTGCCTGACCTTGGCGGGCGGCAGCTCTCCGCCCTCGATGCGCTTCGCCTGCCTGCGCCAGAATCCGTCGATCACGCCCATGTAGGCGATTCCCAACACGAGGGCACCGAGGATCCAGCCGCGTAGCGGCGAGATGCCGAGGTCGATCACCTGGTAGACGCCGGTCAGCAGGACGATGCCGAAGAGGGGGCCACAAAGTTTGGCCAGCACGAGCCCGTGCCCGAGGAGCCCGTCCTGATTGCGCGAGAGCACGGCAAGCACGCTCAGGATCAGCGCGATGAGCAGCAGCAGGAAGCCCGCGCCCTGGTGGGCGCCGAGCACGATGTCGTAGAGCGCGGCGAACGGCACTGGCATGGCGCTCAGTCTAAGTACGGCAGAGGCAGCTAATCGCCGGCCTGCGCGCAAGCCGGCGATGACTGGACGAACGTTCTAGCGGCAAGCGCTACGGCGCAGGGGCGCTGGCGCAGTCGATCGGCGCTGCGCCGAGCTCGACTGAGTTGACCGGCAGTTTGCCGCCCGGCAGCGTGAAGCTGCGCTGGGTCACGCGGTTGCCTCCGGGAGAGACGCGCCGCGCGAAGCGCGGAGCCAGCGCCATCGTCGCCTGCTGCTGCGCCGTCGCCGGGGCGTAGGTCACCACATCGACCCGGACGTCGTCGGTGGCACGCGTCTTGAGCAGGGCGAAGCAGCCCTGCTTCGTGTCGACCGTGGCCGAGATGATGCTGCTGGCGTCGATGTCCAGGGGCACGCTCTTGCCGGCCGGCGAGAGGAAGTCACGCGTCGACTGCTCGAGCGTCTGGATCTGCCAGTTGGTGTAGAAGAAGGGTCCGATCACGAGCACGACCGCCGGGACGATCATCAGCCACCCCCACTGCTTGAAGCGGTGGCCGATGGCCACGATCATCCAGGCCAGAACGATCGATGCCATGGCCGGCGCAAAGGTGCCCAGGGTGGGTCCCGAGTCGGGGCTTGAGGTCACGTTGGAGATCGAGACGACGGCCGTGAAGATGATCGCGAGCGCCGTCCAGGCGACCCCGTAGCCCAGCGTCG
>JBIQMF010000291.1:0-1590 GCA_044463545.1 Solirubrobacterales bacterium | reverse complement strand
GTAAAGCGAGTGCAGCACGTCGTCGCCGATCCAGCCGACGAAGGTTCCGTGCTGCACGAGTCCGAGCTCTTCGGCCAGCTTCTTGAGTTCGGCCTCGTGCGTGCCGGACCCGGCGATCAGGAAGCGCAGGTTGCCGACTTGTTCGATCATGCTGGGCAGCGCCTCGAGCGCAAACTGGAAGCCCTTCTCGTAGACGAGCCGCCCGACCAGCAGCACCAGCTTCTCGTCGGGTGCCGCAAATGACGCGCGCAGCTCGTCGAGATCTGCGACCGGCTGAAGATCCTGCGGGTCGATGCCGTTGGGGATCACTTCCACCGCGCGCTCCTCGAGCGCAAAGATGTCTGCGATGTGCTCGCGCATGTAGGACGAGCAGGCGATCACCGCGTCGGCGCGGTTGACGATCCAGCGCTCGACACCATGGATGTGACTCTGCGGGTGCTTGTCGACCCAGCCCTGGTGGCGGCCGTACTCGGTCGCGTGGATCGTCATCACCAGCGGCACTTCGATGCGACGCGCAAGGTGGTCGCAGGCCGTGGCCACAAGCCAGTCGTGACCGTGGACGATGTCGAACTCGTACTCGTCGGCCAGAGCCACGCCGGCGCCCAGCATGTCGGTGTTCATGTGTTCGATCCAGGTCACGAACTCGCCGAGGTCGCTCGGTCGCTCGGGCTGGCGCACGCGGTGCACGTGGACCCCGTTGAGCTGCACGTCATCGGGGGCCGAGCCGTCGCTGCGCGTCAGCACGTGGACCTCGGCGCCCAGCTTCACGAGGTTCTCTGAGAGTTTGCGCACGTGGCGCGCGAGGCCGCCTTCGATCAGCGGGGGATACTCCCAGGAAAGAATCAGAATTCGCAAGTTACGTACCGGTCGGGGGAATCGGTGGCGCTGAGTGTGGCAGGCGGTCAGTTGCCGCGCAGCTCAAGCGCCGATTCGAACGCAGCCAGATGGCCCGCCGCGCGCTCGCTGCCATAGCTGCCGGTCATGCCCCAGCTCTCCATGAAGGCCCAGTCGCTCGACTGCAACAACAGCAGCTCCTCGCGGGCACGCTCCAGCGCATCCCTGTCCGCCCCCGCGCCGCCTCGCAGCGCCCGCTCAAAGTCGAGCTCGGCGCGGCGCTGGGCATACACGAGGTCCGCGACCTTGGGCGAGTCCCAGGTTTCCAGCGTCTTGCCGCGGCCCCACGACGAGCGCACCGGCGCATCACCGTCCGGCCGCGCATCGGCCGCCAGCTGTTCCAACGTGACGAGCTCGACGCCGTAGGCCGCCGCGCGCCCAAGTACGGCCTCGAGAAACCACGGTCCCTCAAACCACCAGTGGCCGAAGAGTTCGGTGTCGGTGGCGAAGACGATGGTGCCGGGCCGGCCGCGATCGCCTGCGTAGAACTCGAGCCGGGCCGCCAGCGCCCGCAGGAAGACCTCGGCGTGCGCCTCGGCCTGGGCGCGCGCTCGGGCCGGGTTCCAGGCCTCTCCTGCGTTGTCGTAGGGCAACAGATCGTGGATCGTGCGCGCAAAGGTCGAGCGGTACGAAGGCGCGGCAGGATACGCGCCCTCGCCCCAGACCTGGGCGATCGTGTGCCAGTCGATCGGGATC
>JBIQMF010000290.1:0-1599 GCA_044463545.1 Solirubrobacterales bacterium | reverse complement strand
TGACCGACAGCAAGATCTCCTTCGCCGAGTTCTCCACGGTCATGAAGGAGACCCTCGGTGGGTCCGCCCTGGAGATGGGTGACACCATCAAAGGCACCCTCGACAACACCGGCGCCGCCCTGTCGCGGCTCGGCGCCGGGATCCTGCAGAACTTTGTGCCGCTGCTCCAGGACGCCGCCCATTGGGTGATTTTCCTCGCCGACGGATTCGGCAGCCTGCCCGAGCCGGTGAAGAACGCAGTGCTCGCCGTCGGTGCCTTCATTGCATTGCAGAAGCTCGGCGTCTTTACCGGGCTCGCATCCGGCGCGTCGAATCTCGTCGCGCAGCTGCGCCTGATCAAGACCGAGGGAATCGCGGCATCGGGGGCGCTCTCGACGATCGGTAAGGTTGGCGGGATCATGGCCGCCGCGACCGCGGTCGGGTTCCTGGCGCAGGCGTTCACTGACGCCAAGAAGCCGATCGCTGACGTCAACGCGCTGATCGACGAGCACACCGGGAAAGTTCTGGAAAGCGCGAAGGCCGATCTGGCCGCGTCGTTCAAGGACTACCTGGAACTGCTGCCGAAGGCCGGTATCGAGCAAGGTCAACTCACCGACGCCATCCTGAACGGCGGAAGTGCGTATGACGAACTGATCGCAAAGCTGAAGGCTTTCCGCGACGTGACCGCGAAGTCGATCCCCATCGGCGGCATCGACAGCTACACGAAGGAAGCGTCGGCTGGACGCGCCGATCTCGAGGCCGTCGTCAACCTGCTGCACGAGGTCGAAGTCCAGCACAACGCCGTCACCGATGCGGCGAAGAAGGGTGCAGCTGTCGGACGCGAGGCCGCAGCCTCGACCGCTGCGGCCGCGCAGGCGACTCGCGATTTCATCGGGCCGACCATCGAGGAGTCGATCGCCCTTTCCACCCTCCAAGTATCGTCGGGCCAGGCGTCGGCGGAGCTTGCTCGCTATATCGGCTTCTTGGAGCAGCGCGGGATTCAGGCCCAGAAGGACATTGCCCAGGCCGCCCGTGACGCCGCAGCAGCTCAGGATGCCGCGAATCTGGCCTACGGTCGGTCTGCGCTCGGTTTGGTGAGTGCGCAGCAGGACGTGCTCGAGGCCATGCGCGACGCGCAGCTCGAGACCAAGAAGTCTGGAACCGCGGTGCTGGACCAGGCTGGGAATTTCAATCTCGCCCAGTCGTCGGTGCGCGACATGGTCACGAGTCTCTACAGCTACCGCGACGCGGCCGAGGACTCGATCAACGCCGCGTATCAGCAGGCGAAGGCGCAGGGCGGCACGGTCGCCGCCCAGCAGGCGGCGGAGTCGGCGGCGTACGCGGCTCGGCAGGGCTTCATCGATATGGCCCAGTCGATGCTCGGCGTTACCGCGCCTGCGGCTCGGCAGATCGCCAATCAGCTCGGGCTGCTGCAGGGCATCCGCATCGACGACAAGACCTTCACGGTCACGATGGTGCGTCGAACGGTCGATGTCGCGGTCGCTCAGTCGGCGCTCGGTGACTCGTGGATGCGAAAGATCAACCAGGACGCTGCGGCCGCGGTGGCCGCAGCCCAGTCGGGCTTCCAGGCGCCGTCCGTCAATGACCTGATCGGCGGGC
>JBIQMF010000289.1:0-1604 GCA_044463545.1 Solirubrobacterales bacterium | reverse complement strand
AGCTGCGCACCGACCTGACCGAGCAGGGGATCGACCTCGTTGGCAGCACCGACGAGGGGCCGTCCGAGACCGAGACCGAGAAGAAGGCCTCGGTGCCGCGCGCCAAGAAGAGCGCCCAGGTCGAGGAGGTCGCAACCGACGCCTCGGTCGACAGCCTGCGCCTCTACCTGCGCTCGATCGGCCGCGTCGAGCTCTTGACGGCCGAGCAGGAGGTCGAGCTGGCCAAGCGCATCGAGCGCGGCGACGACCGCGCCAAGCAGCACATGGTCGAGGCAAACCTCAGGCTCGTCGTGAGTATCGCCAAGAACCACGTCGGTCGCGGCCTGACCCTGCTCGACCTCATCCAGGAGGGCTCGCTGGGCCTGATCCGCGCAGTCGAGAAGTTCGACTATCGCCGCGGCTACAAGTTTTCGACCTACGCGACGTGGTGGATCCGCCAGGCCGTCAGCCGCGCGGTGGCAGACAAGGCGCGCACGATCCGCATCCCCGTGCACATGGTCGAGAAGCTCAACACGATCACGAACATGGAGCGCCAGCTCGTGCAGAAGCTGGGCCGCGAGCCGGAGCCGCACGAGATCGCCACAGAGCTCAAGTGGCCCGTCTCCGAGGTGCGCGAGCTGATGCGCTTCAGCCAGCAGCCCGTGAGCCTCGAGAAGTCCGTCGGCGACCAGGAGGACTCCGAGCTCATCGACCTCGTCGAGGACAAGACCGCCGAGTCGCCCGACGAGGCGGCCGCCGAGTCGATCCAGCGCGAGACCGTCTGGCGCGCGCTCTCGATGCTCTCCGACCGCGACCGTCGCGTGATCGAGATGCGCTACGGCCTCGATGGCAGAAAGCCGGCGACGCTGGACGAGGTCGCCCAGGAGCTGGGGCTCACGCGCGAGCGCGTGCGCCAGATCGAGCACAGCTCGCTGAAGCAGCTCAAGCGACTGCCCGAGGCGATCGCGCTGCGCAACGGCTGAGGACGTGGCTGGTGGACGTCTCTCGTGTATCTCTGGCGTCGCTGACAGCAACGACGCAGCTCGACCTGCCCGAGTTTCAGGTGCCGCCGGCGGACCCCTTCGCGCTGGCAGCAGAGTGGATCGCCCGCGCCATCGAGCACGGCGTGCGCGAGCCGGGCTCGCTGGCGCTTGCCACGGCCGACGCCGGCGGGCGTCCGTCGAGTCGCTTCGTGCTGCTCAAGGGCTTCGACTCGCGCGGCCTGCTCTTCGTCAGCCAGAAGACGAGCCGCAAGGGGCAGGACCTGCTGGCCAATCCACAGGCCAGCGCCAGCTTCTACTGGCAGGAGCTGCGCCTGCAACTGCACATCGCCGGCAGCGTCACCGAGATCGGCGCTGCCGAGTCCGACGCCCTCTTTGCCGCGCGGCCGATCTCAAGCCGGGCCGTGTCGACGACCTCGCGCCAGGGCGAGGAGCTCGTAGACGAGAACGTCATGAACAAAGAGATCAGCGATCTCATCTCGCGCGGGCCGCGCATCGAGCGCCCCGACCGCTGGACCGGCTACCGCATCGCCCCGCAGCGCTTTGAGTTCTGGCAGGGCGGCGAGGCGCGCCTGCACCGCAGGCTCGAGTACACGCTGCGCGACGAGAACTGGATCTGGCGGC
>JBIQMF010000288.1:0-1624 GCA_044463545.1 Solirubrobacterales bacterium | reverse complement strand
ACCGGATCGAGTTCAAGACTTTGGTTTCGAAGGCGGTCGGGCGCCTGCAGGAGGGCGGCGCCGGCAAGGCCGCCGCGACCGGCATCCAGGAGGGGCTGGCAGAGCTCGACGAGGACGAGCAGTTCTGGCAGTACCAGGCGCGCAGCCTGGCCGTCTTCGCCACGCCCGACTCGGTGCGCACGTTCCGCCTGCCCAACAACCTGACCGAGCTCGTCGATGTCTCGGACCGCTTCATCGTCAAGCCGCTGCTGCGCACGGTCACCTTCCCGCAGGCCGCCTACGTGCTGGCGCTCTCGACGAAATCGGCGCGCCTCTTGGCGATCTCGCCCGACGAGGAGCCGCAAGAGGTCAACGTCCCGAACATGCCGACCGACGCGCTCAGCGCTGTGGGCCTCGACACCCTGAAGGACAACGACCCGACCAGCCGCACCCAGGGCGAGGCCGGACGCAAGTTGCGCCTCAAGCAGTACGCCCACCAGGTCGACCGCGCCATCGTGCGCGCGATCGGTGGCCGTGACCTGCCGCTGATCCTGGCGGCGGCCCAGCCGCTCGACGCCATCTACCGCGCCACCAGCCACTACGACGAACTGGCCGAGCACTCGATCGAGGGAAACCCCGACGAGAAGTCGGACGGCGAACTGGCCGACGCCGCGCGCAGCGTGCTCGACAAGGTCTACGCCGGCGAGATCGACGAGGTCAAGGAGACCTTCGAGACCCGCGCAAGCCAGGACCGCGCCACCACCGACCTGCAGCGCATCGCGCGCGCTGCGACCTTCGGTGCTGTCGACACGCTGCTCGTGGACATCAACGTCTCAGCCGACGGCACGGTCGACGAGGAGACCGGCGAGTTGCGGCTCGACGCGGAGGACTCGGTCGACAACTACGGCGTCGTCGACGAGATCGCAAAGCGCGTGCTCGAGTCGGGCGGTCGCGTGCTGGCCGTGCGCGACGAGCAGGTGCCCGAGGGCGCAGACGCTGCGGCGATCCTGCGCTTCGCTGTCTGAGCGCGGCGCTGTCTGAACGCTTCCCTGCCTGAACGCTTCGCTGGCTCGGGCGCGGCGCTGTCTCGGGCGCGGCGCTGTCTCGGGCGCGGCGCTGCCGAGGCGGCCGTGCAGGTGCGCAGCAGAGGATGGCGAGACCCGGATTCGAACCGGGGACACCACGATTTTCAGTCGTGTGCTCTACCAACTGAGCTATCTCGCCGCGTGCCGCAGTTGACGGCCGTCAGGATGGTACCGCGAGCTATTCGTAGACCAGCGCGTCGGTGATCTTGGCGCGCACCACCAGCACGGCCGAAAGCATCACCGCCAGCAGGCCGACGCCGATGGCAACCGTCGCGGTGGCCAGCAGGGGCCCTGCCACGATCTCGCGCCCGAGGTCGAAGCCGAGGTTGTCGAGGAAGGCGATCACGGGGCCGAGGTAGACGATCACCCCGCCGACCACCCCGACCACGGCGCCCAGCAGCAGGATCGCCAGGATCTCGATGAGCAGCGCCACGAGCAGGCGCGTACGGCCGAGCCCGATGGCCCGCAACACGGCCCACTCACGGCGGCGCGAGAGCACCGAGGTCGCAAGAATCCCGCTGAGCGCGACGAGCGCCGCCAGCACGACCATCCAACGCATC
>JBIQMF010000287.1:0-1644 GCA_044463545.1 Solirubrobacterales bacterium | reverse complement strand
AGGCTCAAGTGACTCGGCCGCGCCAGGTTGCGACGGCGTTAAGTGGGTGAGACCTTTCTCCTGCCGCGGTGTTGAATCGTGCGATGGCTCACGGCAACAGCAACAACAACAGCAACGGCGACAGCTTCACCGACACCGGCGCCCACTCCGATTTCGACAGCTCACCGGACGCGCCGACCGTGCGGCAGAACGTCGCCGGCAGCGATGCGCCGACGCACAAGATTGAGCCTGCCGCCTACGTACCGCTCTCGGTCTGCCCGGAGTGCTCGCTGGCGTGGGAGACGACGAGCAGATGGTGTCCCTCTTGCGGCACGGCCTTTGAGCGCAGCACGCGCGAGCGCACTTCGGCGACACGCGTGATGCCGACCGAGCGGCTGCCGCGGCCCCAAGCCGAGCCGCCGCTGACCCGCAGCGCCCGTCGCCGCCGCGAGTCGGCAGCACGGCCCCCAGGGCCGGCGTCCCCGCAGGGGCCAAACTCCGGCCCGCCACGCCGCCAGCGGCCGAGCGGCAGCAGCGGAGCAAGCGCGCGAAACCTGGCGCTGGCGCTGGGCGTGATCGCACTTGTCGCCGTGGCCTTCTTGGCCGGCCAGTCGACTCGTCCAAGCCAGGGCGAGGTGGACGCCAGCATCGAGCAGGCGGTGGCGACAGCCCGCCAGAGTGCTGTGAGTAGCTACCGCACGGCCTTCGAGAAGCTGCAGGCAGAGGCGACCGCCGCCATCGAGTCGGCGCGCAAGAGCGGTCGCGCCGAAGGCGAGTCCAGCGCCCAGCAGGAGCTCGAATCCCAGCAGAGCGAGGGCCGCAGTCTCTTCGACAAGGTCACAGACTGCCTGCTCAACCGCGAATGCTAGGGAGCCTGGTGGCTGAGCGCCAGGGCCTCACTGATCACGTGCCACTCGTCGGTGTCGACTGCCAGGGCGTACTGCTCGAGCGTCGGAATGGCCGTCCCGAGTGCCCAGCGGTAGTCCTCGATCGTGCGCTTGACGAGTTGGCGGCCGTCCGCGCCTTCGCCCAGCACCAGCGCTGCGGCGACGTCTAGCGCCTCGGCTTGGGTGAGGTGGGCGAGGTGCCTGCCCTCGGGTGCAAAGACTCCGTGGCAGGAGAGGTAGGCCATCGGGTCGGCGAAGCTCGGCAATTCGTGGTCGGGCACAAACTCAGAGGCCGCAAGCTGCACGACGTGGTAGTTGAACTCAGTGATCCCGAGTGCGTCGAGTTGCGCATCGGTCACGAGCATCAACGCCGCGCGCGCTGCCGAGCCGGTCTCGCGCGCGAGCGTCGCCGGAAGCGAGCCGTAGATGGCCAGGTGGGCACTGGGCGCGATCGTGTAATCCGTCAGCTCTCCGGTGATGACAAGTGCCTCGGCGTCGCGCCCGCCAAGCTCGGCAAACTTGCGCCGAAGCGCGCGTGGCGAGGCGTTCGAACCGATCGCAAGCAGGGCGTGGCGCGGACTGCCGAGCTCTGGCACAGCGGCGCCGTCTTCAAGCTCTTGCGCCTCGCCGCCGCGGAAGACGAACGACCCAGCGGGACGCTCCCACGGATAGGCGATCGCCCGTTGATAGTCAGCCTCGGTGAAAGCTCGTGCCATGCATAGACCCTATGAGCAGCCGGCGCGGCGAGCACAGTTCGCGGGCCGCCCCGGCAGTCGAA
>JBIQMF010000286.1:0-1644 GCA_044463545.1 Solirubrobacterales bacterium | reverse complement strand
GCAGCGCGTGGTAGACGGCCGTGTTGGCCTGCGCGCCCGAGTGCGGCTGGACGTTTGCGAACTCGGCACCGAAGAGCTCCTTGGCGCGGTCGATGGCCAGTTGCTCGGCGACGTCGACGTGCTCGCAGCCGCCGTAGTAGCGCTTGCCCGGGTAGCCCTCGGCGTACTTGTTCGTGAGCACCGAACCCTGTGTCTCGAGCACGGCGCGCGGGACGAAGTTCTCGCTGGCGATCATTTCGAGCGTGCGCTGCTGGCGCCCGAGCTCATCGCTGAGCACCTGCGCGATGGCCGGGTCGACCTCGGCCAGCGGGCGGTTGAAGAAGTCCTCGGGCAGTTCGCTCATTTGCGGTCCTCTCTGGCCTCGGCCAGCTCGATTGTGTGATGCTCGACACCGCTGATCTTCTCGACCCGGCGCTCGTGGCGCCCGCCCTCGAAGTCGGTGTCGAGAAAACTCTTGACGATCGCACCGGCCTCGCCGGGGTCGGTCGTACGCTCGCCCAGGGTCAAGACGTTGGTGTCGTTGTGTCGGCGGCTCATTGCCGCCTCCTCGGCGTCGTGCGCGTGTACCGCGCGCACACCGGCGACCTTGTTGGCCACGATCGCAACCCCCACGCCGCTGCCGCAGACGAACACGCCGCGTTCGGCCTGCCCGCTGCCGACCGCGCGCGCGGCGGGCTCGGCAAAGTCGGGGTAGTCGACTGATTCGTCGCTGCCGGTGCCGAAGTCTTCGACCTCGTGACCGGCGGCGCGCAGCAGCTCTTCGACCTGAGCCTTGAGTGCAAAACCTGCGTGGTCTGAGGCGATTGCGATCTTCACCCCTTCACCGTAGCAACGGTTCCTGCGGTGAGTTTTGGCACCCGTGAGCCGCTCAGACGATGTCCGCTGCCGCGCCGCCGCGCAACTGCTGACTGCGGTCGTAGACGGCGATTCCCGTGTCGCCGTCGTCGCGCAGACGCGCCAGCACCGCGCGCGCGTTGTCGATCACGTGCAACGGATCGACGGTGTCCTCATCGAACGAAGCGATCCCGACCGAGACCGTCAAAGGGCGCGTCACGTGGGCGGCGTCGGAGTGGCCACAGCTCTGGAAGAAGAAGCGCTCACAGGCACGGTCGCACCCGACCTTGGCACCGTCGGCCAGCGTGTCCACGAGCAGCACCCCGGCCTGCCGCTCGCCGATGCGTCCCAGCGTGTCGGTGTTGCGGATCGACTCTTCGAGCGCCGAGGCCAGCAGGCGCATGCCGCCCAACTGATCGTCCTTGCTGAGCTCGTCGAAGTCATCGATCTCGAAGACGGCCACCGAGTAGCGCTGGCCGGTGCGTTTGGTGCGCGAATGCTCGGCCAGCAGGCGCTCCTCGAAGAGCCGCTCATTGGGCAGGCCGCTGACGACGTCGACGCGCTGCTCCTGCGCCAGGCGCGAAGCTTCGTGGATCTCCTGGTACTGGCGCAGCATGCCGCCGGCCAGCACCAGCAGCACGACGGCGACGGCGCCGGTGAAGATGTCGACGTTGTCGAAGGCCAGTGCACAGACCAGGCCGCCTGCGGCGATCACCGCCGCCAGCGCATATAGGCGCTGCGAACGCGCGCCCAGGGCGTCGACCCCGCGGCGTCCGGTGAGGATCCCGATCACGGCTGCCAGCACGGCAG
>JBIQMF010000285.1:0-1652 GCA_044463545.1 Solirubrobacterales bacterium | reverse complement strand
GATCAGGCGCTTCGTGAAGGTGTCCTGGTCCTCTTTGTAGTGCTCGATCTCGACCAGCAGGTTGCCCTGGATGGCCTGGCTGATCTGGGTGGCGATCTCCGAGTCGTCGGCCTGGCTTGCGGCGATCTGGAGCCCGCTTGTGGCGGGGTCTTCGCCCAGCGCAGTGACGACCTTCTTGCGCGCCGAGAGCAGCGAGTCGTTGGGGAAGTACTCACCCAGCAGGTCGATGGCGGCGATCAGCGCCTTGGCCTCGAGCGGCAGCAGGCGCGCCGGGCGCGCAAAGTTGTCCGAGTAGGGCTCGGAGTCGACGAGCACCTCGTCGTCCTCGACCTGGGCGAAGAGCATGTAGCTGCCGCCACCGAAGTTGACGACGTTGAGCAGCTCGATGTCTTCGGCGATCTCCTCACGGGTGACACCGAGGTCGCGCGTCAGTTGCGCCATCGGCACGGATTCGGCCGTGTGCGTGGCGCCGATCAGGATGCCGGCCAGCGTGATCAGCCGGGCGAAGCGCTCGGGGCGGATTGAGTTCTCGCTGTCGGGCGCCTGGCCGCTGCCGGCGGCCGGACCACGACGCTTGGCGATCTTCGGTGCGATCGGAAACTCACCGTCGTGTGCGCTGGCGATGCGCTCGACACGGGCCTGCAGATCCTCGGCCAGCGAGGCAGGGGCGATCACCTGGGCGCGCGGGCCGAGCCCGAGGATCCAGGCGGTCAGCGGACCGGCGTCGGAGTAGTCGGTCTCGAAGATCACACCCTTGCCCGGGGTGGCCTCACCGCGCTGCGCCGGGCGGATCGTGCCGCAGCGCGAGAAGTGGCGCTCGACGAGCCAGGCGATGCGTTCGCTGACCCAGATCGCGGCGCGCTCGAACTCCTGGCCGAACTGCCACTCGGCGCGCGTGGCGTAGTCGCGCGGGTCGAAGCCCTCGGGCGGCGCGAAGTCGTGTTCGGCCTTGCTGGCGTAGCTGATCTTGCCCTCGATGCGCGAGAGCTTGAACATGCGCTGCTCGCCGCGCTCGTGGGAGTGTCCGATCATGTAGAACTGGCCGCCGCGGTAGAGCAGGTGGTAGGGGTCGACCTTGCGCTTCTCTTTGGCGCCGGTGCTCATCGTGTTGTAGGTGAAGAGGATCGTCTTGCGGCGGAAGATGGCGTTCTCGAGCTTCGAGAGGCGCTGGCTGAGCTCGCGGCCCTCGACGTCGGGGCCGACGGCGACGTGGATCGATGCCTCGTCGGGAGCCGAAAGCGGCGAGGGCCTGCCCCAGGTCAGCTGCTGCAGCGCAAGGCGCAGCGGCTCGGCATAGGCGAACTGCCCGTCGAGCATCTTCAGCGCCGTCGTCAACGAGGCCAGCTCGCGGTCCGTGAACTGGACGCTGGGCAGGTAGAAGTTCTCCGGCGGCAGCGAATAGTTCTCTGCCTCGTAGAAGCCGTCGGTTGCCTTGTCGACGCGCAGCTCGATTCCGAGTGCCTCAAGCTCAGCGCGGTCGGCGTAGAAGCGACGGGCGAAGGCGTCGTCGTTCATCTCGCTGTAGCCCTCGACGTCGCGCTTGATCTCAAGGGCCGTGACCGGACGTCGTTTGGCCATCAGAAACGAGATCAGCGAGAGCTGTCTGATGAGTTTTTCGGTGTCCTTGGCCACTGCCCCAGCAGCATAGGTCA
>JBIQMF010000284.1:0-1686 GCA_044463545.1 Solirubrobacterales bacterium | reverse complement strand
GGACGGCCGCGCGACGCTTTCCAACCTGCTGTCGCCGGGCATGCGGGCCGTCACCATCCGCACCGACGAGATCGCCGGCGTCGGCGGCTTCGTCACCCCGGGCGACCGGGTCGATGTGGTGCTGACGCGCGACGCGGGTGCGATCCGCGAGGTGGAGAGCAACGCCAAGGGCGCCAGCGGCTCGACGGTGGCGACCGAGGTGGTTGTCCAGAACGCCAAGGTGCTGAGCGTCGGCCAGGGCGTCGACGAGCGGCAGACCGCGCCGCAGGTCGCCAATTCGGTGACGCTGGAGGTGAGCCCGGACGACGCCAACAAGGTCGCGCTGGCGCGCAATGTCGGCACGCTGTCGCTGTCGCTGCGCTCGGCCGGGGAGAGCAGGGTCGGCGCGGGCGGCGTGACGACGCTGTCGGCCTTCGGCGGTTCGGTGGCCGCTGACGCGGGCGAGAGCGTGCGCTCGGTGTTCGCGAGCGACGATAAGGAAAAGCGGTTCAAGACGGTGATCGTGACGCGCGGCCTGGAGGCGCAGAGCTACCAGGTGGTCGCGCCGGAAGACTGACGGCCGCAGGGGCCGGCTCGGGGGCACTGAGATGGGGAAGCTGATCTGGTCGATGGCCGCCGCGCGCGCGGCGCTGGCGCTGCTGCTGGCGGCGGCGCCGTTCGCCGCCTTCCTGGCGATGCCGGCGCAGGCGCAGCAGTCGGGCGTGGTGACGGTCTCGGGCCAGCGCAGCGGCACGGTCAAGGTCGCCAAGGGCAAGCCGCGCACCATCCGCACGAGCCAGCCCTTCTACGAGATCGTCATCGGCGATCCGGAGATCGCCAACGTCAACCCGCTGACCGACAAGTCCTTCTACGTGCTCGGCCGCGAGCTCGGCACCACGGGCGTGGCGCTGTTCGACGAGAACAAGCAGCTCGTCGGCTCCTTCGACATCGAAGTGACGCTCGACGCCGACCGGCTGGCGAGCACGATCCGCGAGGCGGTGCCCGGCGCCGACATCAAGGTCAGCTCGGCCAACGGCCGGCTGGTGCTGTCGGGCGAGGCGAAGGACGCGGTGGCGGCCGAGAAGGCCGGCGACATCGCCAGGAATTTTTCCGGCAGCGAAGGCGTCATCAATTCGGTCAAGGTGTCGTCCTCGCAGCAGGTGCAGCTCAACGTCCGCTTCGTCGAGATCAACCGCTCCGTCGGCCACGAGCTGGGCACCAAGCTCGGCGCGACCTATTCCTTCGCGGGCGGCAGCATCGGCCTCAACTCGGACCCGCAGAGCTCGTCCAACCTGCCGGCCGGCTCGATCATCGGCGGGCTGACCTCGGGCGGGCTGTCGATCGATCTGGCGCTGCGGGCGCTGGAGGATCGCGGCGTGGCCAGGCGGCTGGCCGAGCCGAACCTGATCGCGCGCTCGGGCGAGACGGCGAGCTTCCTCGCCGGCGGCGAGTTCCCGATCCCCGTCGCCAACAGCCAGAACACGATCACCGTCGACTACAAGAAATACGGCGTCAGCCTGGAATTCACGCCGCGCGTGCTCGACGACGGGCTGATCAGCCTCGACATCAAGCCCGAGGTCTCCTCGATCGACACCTCGTCATCCTACCAGATCGGCAACCTCGCCATCCCCGGCTTCGTGGTGCGCCGCGCACAGACCTCGGTCGACCTGAAGAACGGCCAGAGCTTCATGATCGCCGGCCTGCTGC
>JBIQMF010000283.1:0-1687 GCA_044463545.1 Solirubrobacterales bacterium | reverse complement strand
GTCGCAGTACGGCTACTACCTGATCGAGGTCACGAGCATCACCGAGGGCAAGCAGCAGACCCTCGAGCAGGCCAAGACCCAGATCGAGAGCACGCTGCAGCAGCAGGAGCAGCAGTCGGCCCAGGAGAACTTCCGCACGGAGTTCGAGGACAAGTGGCGCAAGCGCACCCGCTGCGCCGACGACTTCAAGGTCGCCACCGTCTGCGGCAACACGCCCAAGCCCAAGGAAGAGGACCAGGCGGCACCCGCAGGGGGCCAGCCGGCCCAGTAGTCAGCGGCGCAGACGCGCTCGCCCGCCTTTGGAACGCCCGGTCAGAGATGACCGGGCGTTCTGCGTTCTGGGCCCGTCCGGACTGCTTGCGCGGACTAGTCTTGGCGGCGCAGCAGCAGCTGCCAAAGCAACCCCATTTTCCGGAGACTGATGCATGACCGCCGTAGCCAGGACCCACGCAAGGCAGATCCTCGACAGCCGTGGCAACCCGACCGTAGAGGTTGAGATCACCCTCGAATCAGGCGCTACCGGGCGCGCCGCAGTGCCCAGCGGCGCGTCGACCGGCGAGTACGAGGCCGTCGAGCTGCGCGACGGCGGCAAGGCATACGGCGGCAAGGCGGTGACCCGCGCCGTCGCCAACATCAACGGCGAGATCGCGGCAGCGATCGCCGGGCTCGACCCGGCAGAGCAGGAGGAGTTTGACGCCCGCCTGCTCGACCTCGACGGCACGCCGAACAAGGGTCGCCTCGGCGCCAACGCGCTGCTCGGCGTCTCGCTTGCGGCAGCCAAGGCCGCGGCGGCAGAGCGTGAGCTTCCGCTGTGGAGGTACCTCGGCGGCGACACCGCGGCCATCCTGCCGACGCCGATGATGAATGTTCTCAACGGCGGCTCACACGCCGACAACTCAGTCGACTTCCAGGAGTTCATGATCGTCCCCGTCGGCGCGGGCAGCTTCACCGAGGCGCTGCAGGTCGGCGCCGAGGTCTTCCACGCCCTGGCCAAGAGCCTCAAGTCGCGCGGGCTCTCGACGACGGTCGGCGACGAGGGCGGCTTCGCCCCCAACCTCAAGAGCAACGAGGAAGCGCTGACTTCGCTGATCGCCGGCATCGAGGCAGCCGGCTACGCCCCGGGCAAGGATGTCGCCATCGCACTCGACCCTGCGACCAGTGAGATCTACGAGGACGGCGTGTACAACCTGCAGCACGAGGGCCGCAAACTCTCGAGCGCCGAGATGGTCGACTACTGGGCCGAGATGGTCGAGAAGTACCCCATCGTCTCGATCGAAGACGGCCTCGACGAGAACGACTGGGACGGCTGGAAGCTGCTCACCGAGCGCATCGGCAGCAAGACCCAACTCGTCGGTGACGACCTCTTCGTCACCAACCCGGCGCGTCTGACCGAGGGCATCGAGCGCGGCGTCGCCAACAGCATCCTCGTCAAGGTCAACCAGATCGGCACGCTCTCAGAGACCTTGGAAGCCGTCCGCATCGCCGGCGAAGCCGGCTACACGGCCGTCATGAGCCACCGCTCCGGCGAGACCGAAGACGTCACCATCGCCGACCTCGCGGTGGCCACCGGCTGCGGCCAGATCAAGACCGGGGCACCCTCGCGCAGCGACCGCGTGGCCAAGTACAACCAGCTCCTGCGCATCGAGGAAGCCCTCGGCGCGGCCGCCATCTACCAGGGCGGCAACTC
>JBIQMF010000282.1:0-1693 GCA_044463545.1 Solirubrobacterales bacterium | reverse complement strand
CTCGAGCTCGTCCAGCAGCGCCTCGAGCGCCGAGGCGTAGCGCGGGATGTCCCAGTTGTAGAGCGGACGGTCAGACTTGCCGTGTCCGACGAGGTCCACGGTTACGCAGCGGTTGCCGGCGCGCGCCAGCGCGCGGGCCAGCGGCTCCTGCATGCGCTTGGTCATCATCAGCCCGTGGATCAGGATTACGGCGCGCTTGCCTTCGCCGTAGGTGTCGTAGGCGATACGGTGACCCTCAAATGTGAAATAGCCGGATTCCATGGCTAGAACCTACCCCCGTCACCGGCCGGGACAGGCGGGCAGTGGTCAGGATGTCCAGGAGAATCCGGCGCGCTTTTCTGGTGGCGGAATGGGCAGCGGAGAGGTCGGCGCGCCGGGCGCGGGGTCGGGTGTGTGGAAGAAGACCGGGGCGGCGTCGTTGGGCGTGCCCGGGTAGAAGGCGCTTGCCACGGCGTGCAGCTGATCGCGCCCGACCGAGAGTTCAAACTGGCCGCCCGAATACATCTCGATTCCGTGCTCCTGGCAGTACTCGACGGCGCGCAGCAGTTCGCGCAGCGGCCCGAAGCGCGAGGGCTTGATGTTCATGCCCCCGGGCGCGAACTCGAGCGCCTCGATGTCCTCGACCGAGTGGATCGGCGCATCCCACGTCAGGCGCTCGACGGCGCCGGCCGCCTCGAGCAGCGGTCGCGTCTCGTCGGTGAAGGCCGGGTCCTCGATCCAGGCGTCGGGGAAGCACTCGATTGTGTTCATGTAGAGCTCAGGCGTCGGCGGGTTGTCGACGACCGTGCCGGTGTAGTGACCCTTCAGGTCGACCTGACGCACGCGGCCGGTTGCGCCGAGCTGCTCGAACAGCTCGCGTGGCCAACTGCCCTCGGCGTCGAGCTTGAACTCAAGCCACGGCGCGACGTCGAGCCAGCGCTGCACACGTCCGAAGTCCGGCGGCTCGCCGAGGCGCAGGCTGAGGATGAAGCGCACCGGCTGCGGCTCGATCCCCAGCGCGCCGGCGAAGTCGAGGCCGTTCTGGCGCAGCGCCAGATCAAGCGCAGCAGCCTCAAAGCCCCAGATCCGGTAGTTCGTGGAGACCTCGCGCACCGGGGGCGCGACCCACAGGTCGAGCGTCTGCAGGTGTCGTGAGAACTCGTCGAAGGTGCCCTCGAAGCTGAAGTCGAGGACGGCGTCCTTCTGCAGCACGTCGTGGTCGAGCGTGTCGTACGTGACGTCTTCGCCGCGGCCCTCGCTGCCGCCGCCGCGCAGGACGATCTCGGTGGTGACGCGCTCCATCCCGCTCGAAACCTCCATCGTATGCCGCACGAACTCGTGTGACTCGATCGAGAGGGGCAGGTCCTTGAAGGCGTCGTATGTGCTCATGCAGCGATCCTATGGGCTGCTCCCGTATCGTTGGCGAGATGAGGCTCGAAGGAATCCACCACATCAGCTGCATAACGGCGGACGCAGCTGCCAACGTCGAGTTCCACGTCGGCACGCTCGGCATGCGTCTGGTCAAGAAGACCGTCAACCAGGACGACCCGACGGTCTACCACCTCTTCTACGGCGACGAGCAGGGAACCCCGGGCTTCGACCTGACCTTCTTCGAGTACCCCGGCAGCACGCCCGGGCGCGCCGGGGCCGGCATGGTGCACACGATCTGCTGGCGCGTCGGCTCGCCCGCCGCGCTCGACTTCTGGGAGGCGCG
>JBIQMF010000281.1:0-1740 GCA_044463545.1 Solirubrobacterales bacterium | reverse complement strand
GCACATGATCTGGCTGTCGATCTACGGCATCGCCGCCTTCGTCGCCGTCGTCGCGGCATGGTTCGCGCTGCTCTTCACGGCCCGCTATCCGGCCGGCCTCTACAAGTTCGTGGCCGACTACCACCGCTACTACACACGGGCATACGCCTACACCTACCTCGTGACCGACGCCTTTCCGCCGTTCGGCGGCAACGCCGAGCAGCGCTACGCAGCGCACTTCCTCGTCGGGCCGCCGAAGGAGAGCTACAGCCGCGCCAAGACCTTCTTCCGCTGGCTGCTGCTGATCCCGTTCGCCATCGTCGCCTCGGCGCTGTCGACCGTCGGCCAGTTCGTCGGCTTTGCGACCTGGGTCGTGATCCTCTTCACGGGCAGGCAGAACGAAGGGCTGCAGCAGGTGCTCGACTTCTGCTTCGGCTTCATGGTCCGCTTCGGCAGCTACAGCGCACTGCTGACCGAGGACTGGCCCAAGTTCACCGACCAGACGGTCACGAGCTCGCTGCAGGCGCGCGGCTACGCGGGCACCATCCCGCCCGCATGAGCTGACGCTGACGGCCGGCTGCCGATGCGCGGCCGGCCGCTCAGTAGTTGCCGCAGTAGCGCGTGACGACGTCAGCCTCGGTCTGCACGTTGACACGGTCGGGCCGCAGGTCCATCGTCACCGCCTGCGGCTGGCCGTCGATCATGACGGGGCGCACCGTCCAGTCGCGGGCGGCGGCCCAGCTCTCAACCTGGGGCAGCGACTGGCCTTCAACGTCGGCCAGGGCAAAGCCCTCGGGCTCCGCCCGCGGACAGTCGAGCGGGTTGTCCGGCCCGGGCGTGCCGCCCGAGCCGCTGCTGCC
This sequence comes from Solirubrobacterales bacterium, assembly GCA_044463545.1. GTDB lineage: Bacteria > Actinomycetota > Thermoleophilia > Solirubrobacterales > JACPNS01 > JACPNS01. The sequence goes on along the minus strand of JBIQMF010000281.1, from coordinate 901 downwards.
CAGCACCGGGGCATCCTCGGCGCCGTCAGAAAACACGATGATTCCAGCGGCGCCGAAGGCGAGCACGAGAAAGAGGGCGATGATGGCCATCGCCGTCCCGTGCTCGCGCATCTCCATCGGACTCACAGACCCAGAGTAGCCCCGATGATCTCCCGCTGTATCTCACTCGTGCCGGCAAAGATCGTGCCGACGAGGCCGGCGCGCACGTGCTTCTCCATGTCGAACTCGAGCGAGTAGCCGTAGCCACCCATCATCTGCATACCTTCGAGGGCGACGTGCTTGGCCACCTCGGTCGACTTGAGCTTGCACATCGACGCCTCCTTGGCGAAGACGCGGGTCGGGTCGGCGTCGATCGCTGCGGCGCAGTCGTAGATCAGCAGGCGCAGGCACTCGATCTCGGTGGCCATGTCGGCGATGCGGTGCTTGAGGGCCTGGAAGGAGCCGATCGGCTTGCCGAACTGCTTGCGCTCCTTGACGTAGTCCAAGAGGTCGTCGAAGGCGCGCTGCGCGAAGCCGAGGTAGATGGCGCTGAGGATGATGCGCTCGCTGTTGAGCCCGGTCATCAGCTGCATCCAACCACCACCCTCTTCGCCCAGCAGCGCCGAGTCCGGCACGAAGCAGTCGGTGAAGAAGATGTCGTTGACCTCATGCGGGCCGGCCAGCGTCGGGATCGGGCGGACCTCCATGCCCTCGGTCGGGTTGGGCACGATCAGCATCGTGATGCCCTCGTGCTTTGACCCCTCGCTGCTGGTGCGCAGAACGGTGAGGATGTGCGAGGAGATCTGGGCGTTGCTGCACCAGGTCTTCTGGCCGTTGATGACGTAGCCGCCGTCGACCTTCTCGGCGCGACACTGCAGGTTGCCGACGTCCGAGCCGGCCTCGGGCTCACTCATCACGATGG
>JBIQMF010000280.1:0-1778 GCA_044463545.1 Solirubrobacterales bacterium | reverse complement strand
GCGTGCAAGCAGGGGCAGGGTGGCCGGCCGTCAGGCGGTGGCGCCGACCTCGGTGAGCCACGCTTCGATCGGCGCGCCGGTGAGCTTCTCGTAGGCCTCCTCGTAGCGCTCACGCGTCTGCTCGACGATGTGCGGCGGGATCTCGGGCGCCGGCGGCGATTTGTCCCAGCCCGTCGAGCGCGCCCAGTCGCGCACGAACTGCTTGTCGAAAGAAGCCTGCACGCGGCCGGGCTCGTAGGCGTCGGCCGGCCAGTAGCGCGAGGAGTCGGGCGTCAGCACTTCGTCGCCCAGCACGATACGGCCGCTCTCAGGATCGCGACCGAACTCGAACTTGGTGTCGGCAAGGATGATGCCGCGGCTGGCCGCGTGTTTGCGCGCGTGCTCGTAGATGGCGATCGAGCGCTGCTTGATCTCGCTGAAGGTCTCTTCATCGCCCCCGAGGGCCGCGATGGCTGTGGCAGCGTCGATGTTCTCGTCGTGGTCGCCGAGTTCGGCCTTCGTGGCCGGAGTGAAGATCGGTACCGGAAGCTCCGAGGATTCGACGAGTCCGTCCGGCAGTTCGACGCCGCAGACGGCGCCGGTCTCGAGGTAGTCGTTGTAGCCGGAGCCGGCCAGGTAGCCGCGCACCACACACTCGATCGGCAGCATCTCAAGGCGTCGCACCTTCAGCGCCCGCCCGCGCAGCGCCTGCGGCACGTCCTCGACGGCGCTGATCATGTGGTTCTCGGTGATCGCGGACAGTTGGTCGAACCAGAAGACGCTCGTCCCGGTCAACACCTGCCCCTTGCCCGGGATCGGGTTCGGGTGGATGGCGTCGTAGGTGCTGATGCGGTCGCTGGCGACCATCAGCAGGGTTCCGTCGGGCAGCTCCCAGGTGTCGCGCACCTTGCCGCGCGAGAGCAGCGGAAGGTCCGGCTCGAAGAGATTCTCGTAGTCGCTCACGTCGCGATCCTATTTCAGCGACGCGAGCGACTGCCGAGACGCTCAGCCGAGGCTGAGCACCTTGAACTCGCGTTGCTTGCCGTTGGGCAGCTCCACGACTGCCACCTCGCCCGGCTTCTTGCCCATCACGCCCTCGGCGACGGGGGAGGAGTTCGAGAGCTTGCCCTGGCTTGCGTCCTGCTCGTAGGAGGAGACGATCGTCCAGGTCTGCTCCTTGCCGGAAGTGACGTCGAGCAGCGTGAAGGTCGAGCCGAAGCTGATCTCCGACTCATTACCCGTGGCCTCGACGATCTGCGCCTTCTGCAACTGGTCGCGCAGCTGCAGGATGCGCGTCTCGAGAAAGCTCTGGTCGTTCTTGGCAGCGTGGTACTCGGCGTTCTCCTTGAGATCGCCCTCCTCGCGTGCAGCCGAAATCTTCTCGGCAATTTCTACCCGATCGACGGTTTCCAGCTTTTCGATTTCGGCCTCCAACTTGGCGTAGGCCTCTGCCGACATCAGGTGTACATCGTTCATGAGGTTGTGATCCTCTTTGTTCAGTCAAGATGGCCCCGCCTGCGGGCTGGATGCCCATTGCAAACAGCGCGGGGAAGTGCCTTACGCATCCAAATGTACCGGCTTTCGTGTGGCAGTGGGCCGACAGTCGTGGATGACTGCGCAAGAATCGCCCTGTGAGCGAGCTCTCAGAGGCACACAAGATCCTGAGCGCCGACCCGGTGATGGCGCGGTTGATCGAGCGCATCCCGCCGGAACGGCTCGATCCGGTGGAGGCCGAGCGACCCGATGACCATTACGGGGCGCTGCTGGATCTGTGGCCACGGCTGAAGGCGAATGTCTGG
>JBIQMF010000279.1:0-1784 GCA_044463545.1 Solirubrobacterales bacterium | reverse complement strand
CGACGTCGTAGTCGCCGTCCGCGTGATCGCCGTGCTGCGAGTGGTCGTGCCCCCCCTCGATCTCGCTGTCGGCGCCGAAGGCGCGCTCGACCTTGCGCAGCGCGGCCATGTCGTCGGTACGAAATCCCCAGGCGCGCTGGTGGTTGAAGAACTTGCCGACGTACTTCTGCAGGATGCTGCCGCTGTCGCGCGCCGGGTCGACCGAGACCATGGCGCCCTCGACCTGCTTCTGCTGGTCCTTGGGCAGCAGCCGCACGGCCGCGCCGGTTGCGCCCATCGTCAGCGGGCAGACGTCGGGGCAGTTCGTGAAGCCGAAGAAGACGATCATCAACTTGCCCTTGTCCGGCCGCAGCGGCCGCTGCTCGCCGCGCACGCCCGGACCGAAGGCGGGCAGCTTCTGCTTGGCGGCGTCGGGCAGGTTGAAGGCGGTGTCGCCGTGAAAGCCCGAGTTGCCGGGCGAGCCTGCGCCCTTGCCGGTGTCGCGCGCGTTGTGTGTGCTGTGGTCCGATCCGCAGCCGCTGGCGGCCAGCGCGAGGGCGACGAGGACGGTTATGAAGGGCGTAGTCCTGGGCATTGACGCTGATACTAGGATCGCGGCGCAATGAAGATCTTTTCGGGCATCCAACCCACAGGGCGGAAGCACCTCGGCAACTACATCGGCGCGATCAGCCAGTACGTCGATCTGCAGCGCGAGGGCGACCCGGCCATCTACTGCGTCGTCGACTCGCACGCCATCACCGTCAAGTACGACCCGTCCGAGCTGCGCCAGCGCGTGCACGACACGACGGCAATCCTGCTGGCCGCCGGCCTCGACCCCGAGCGTTGCATCCTCTTCCGGCAGTCCGACGCGCCGGTCCATGCCGAGCTGACGTGGCTGCTCAGCGCCGTCACCAGCCACGGCGACCTCAACCGCATGCATCAGTTCAAGGAGAAGTCGCACAAGCAGCGCGAACTCGTCTCGGCCGGACTCTTCCTCTATCCCGTGCTGATGGCCGCTGACATCCTCGCCTACCGCACAGATCTCGTCCCCGTTGGTGACGATCAGCGTCAACACATCGAGCTGGCGCGCCAGATCGCCACGAACTTCAACCAGCGCTTCGGCGAGACCTTCACGGTTCCCGACTGGCGCATCCCCGAGGTCGGGGCGCGGATCATGGATCTCAAGGATCCGACGTCAAAGATGTCCACGACGAGCGAGAACCCGGCCGGCACGATCTACGTGCTCGACGAGCCGGGTGCCATCGAAAAGAAGATCAAGTCGGCGACGACCGACTCGGGCGCCGAGGTGCGGCGCGCCCCGGACAAGCCGGGAATCAGCAATTTGATTGAAATTCTTGCGTTCGTGACGGGTGTCACGATGGAAGACGTCGAGCGCGACTTCGACGGCCAGCAGTACGGCGCGTTCAAGTCGGCCGTGGCCGAGGCCGTGATCGAATATCTCGCCCCTGTGCAGGCAAAGTACGCCGAGATCCGCGCGGACGAGGCGGAGCTGGAGCGGGTGCTGGCGATCGGCGCCGAGAACGCGCAGGCCATCGCCGGCCCCGTCGTGGCCGAGGCGCGCGCAGCAATGGGTCTGGGCCAGCCTGTAGCTTGACCTGCGTGCAGAGCAGCTGGACGAATCTCAACGACGCCGACGCGCGCGACGAAGCCGTCGCCGCGTCCGTCTCGGTCGCCGAGATCGAGGCCGCGACGATCGACGCCTCGGCCGGCGAAGCAGTCCCGGTGATCGCACCGGACGGTGCGACCCCGCGCTTTGACGCGCTGCAGCTCGACCTCGAGGTCTT
>JBIQMF010000278.1:0-1803 GCA_044463545.1 Solirubrobacterales bacterium | reverse complement strand
GTGCCTATGGCTGGTAGTTCCGGCTACTCCGAGAACTCTCTGCTTGAGAAGTGGGCGCGCGACGCGAAGATTCTCGACATCTTCGAGGGAACCCAGCAGATCCAGCTGCTGATCATCGCCCGCCAGTTGCTCGGCAAGACCTCGTCCGAACTGAAGTAGTCCGAGAAGCAGCTAGAGCTGAAAATCCCCATTCCCTTTCGTTCCAAGGAGAACTTCTGATGGCAGCCAAGTCCCTGCGTGACGTGTGGGTGGTCGGCGGAAACCGCATTCCCTTCACGCGGTCCAACGCCCAGTACGCACACGCATCAAACCAAGACATGTTCACGGCGGCCGTCGACGGTCTCGCCGACCGCTACGGCCTCGCCGGTGAGCGGATCGGCGACTTCGCCGGCGGCGCGGTGCTCAAGTTCGCGCGTGAGCTGAACCTCTCGCGTGAGGTTGTGCTCGGGAGCAAGCTTGCCCCCGAGACCCCGGCCTTCGACGTCGGCCAGGCCTGCGGCACCGGCCTTGAGGCGGCGATCCTGATCGCCAACAAGATCGCCACCGGGCAGATCGACTCGGGCATCGCCGGCGGCACCGACACCACGTCGGACGCCCCGATCGAGCTCAACGAAGACCTGCGCCAGACGCTGATGGACGTCAACCGCATCAAGGACCCGAAGAAGCAGGCCTTCACCCTGCTCAAGAAGTTCCGCCCGGGCATGATCAAGCCGGTGATCCCGGTCAACGCCGAGGCGCGTACCGGCCTCTCGATGGGCGCCCACACGGCGATCACGGCTGAGGAGTGGCAGATCACGCGTGAGGCACAGGACGAGTTGGCCTACAACTCGCACAAGAACCTGGCCGCGGCCTGGGAGTCCGGTTGGCAGGACGACCTCGTCACGCCGTACCTCGGTCTCGAAGTCGACGGCAACATGCGCGCCGACACGACGCTCGAGAAGCTGGCCAGCCTCAAGCCGGTCTTCGGCGGCAAGGACGGCACGATGACGGCCGCCAACTCGACCCCGCTGTCGGACGGCGCGTCTGCCGTGCTGCTTTCGAGCAAGGAGTGGGCAGAGGAGCGTGGCCTCACGCCGCGCGCGCGTTTCGTCGACGCCGAGACCGCTGCGGTCGACTACATCGTCAAGCAGGAGGGTCTGCTGCTGGCCCCGGTCTACGCGGTGCCGCGTCTGCTTGCACGCAACGGCCTGAAGCTGCAGGACTTCGACTTCTACGAGATCCACGAGGCCTTCGCCGCGCAGACCCTGGCGACCCTGAAGGCCTGGGAGGACGAGGCCTTCTGCAAGAACCGTCTCGGTCTTGACAAGCCGCTGGGCTCGATCGACCGTGACAAGCTCAACGTCAAGGGCGGCTCCCTGGCTGCTGCCCACCCGTTCGCCGCGACCGGTGGACGCATCATCGCCAACCTCGCGAAGCTGCTCGAGGAGAAGGGCTCAGGCCGCGGCCTGATCTCGATCTGCGCAGCGGGCGGCCAGGGCGTCGTCGCGATCATGGAGCGTTAGGGGAGAGCATCATGCCTACTGACCGTTATGCAGATTTCGTCCGTGGGCCGATCGGTGGCTTCATCGCACCGAAGGTCGGCCTGCCGCAGCCGCCGAAGCTCGACCGCTACACCAAGGGCGGACCGCTCGTCGACGGCAAGGTGCTGCTCGGCGCCGCCCCCGGAGGACGCCTCTCGAAGGCTGTGGCCGAGATCTTTGCGGCCGCCGGCTCGGACACCGAGTCGATCGCCGAGGGTGTCGCCCCTGAGGGTGACGAGCGCTACAAGGCAGTCGTCTTCGACGCCACCGGCATCACCGACTC
>JBIQMF010000277.1:0-1849 GCA_044463545.1 Solirubrobacterales bacterium | reverse complement strand
CCTGCCATCGCGTCGATCAGCACGTCCGCGACCTCGGGTCGCGAGAACTCGACCGGCGGACGCTCGCCGCGCTGGAGCATCTCGCGCACCTGGGTGCCGGAGAGGAAGACCTTGTCCTCCGGGCCGGCCGGTGAGGTCTTGCTCGTGGCCATGCCGCCGGTGAGGTTGCACCAGAAGCTGTGCTCAAACTTCAGCGGCTCGATGCCCAGCTCGCCGGGCTCGAACTCGTCGAAGATGTGCTGCGCGTCGAAGGTGCCGTAGTAGTCGCCGACGCCGGCGTGGTCGCGGCCGACGATGAAGTGCGTGCAGCCGTAGTTGCGACGCACCAGCGCGTGGAAGATGGCCTCGCGCGGTCCGGCGTAGCGCATGGCGGCCGGGTTCACGCCCAGCACCACGCGCTCCTTGACGTAGTACTTGTCGATCAGCACCTCGTAACACTTCATGCGCGTCTCGGCGTCGATGTCGTCGGACTTCGTCTCGCCGACCAGCGGGTGCAGGAAGAGGCCGTCGACGCCCTCGAGCGCGATCTTCGTGATGTACTCGTGGGCGCGGTGGATCGGGTTCCGCGTCTGGAAGCCGACGACGGTCTTCCAGCCGCGACGCTCGAACTCGGCCTTCGACTCGGCCGGGGTCAGGAGGTAGGGCTTGACGATGTCGATGTGCTCGGGCAGGCGCGCGGCCTCGACGGGGCCTGCGATCACGCGCGCGCTCTCCTTGTAGAGCGCGGCGACGCCGGGGTGCTCGTCGGAGGCCGTCCTGTAGACCTTTTCGGCCTCGTTCTTGAGGTCGCGGGTGTAGATCTCCTCGACGGTGATCGTGCCCAGCTCTTCGCCCTGGCTGCCGATGAGCTCGATCGTCTCGCCGACCTCGCCGACCTCGCTGCCCAGCACCACCGGGATCGACCACGGCTGGCCGTCTGCAAGGCGCATCTCTTCGACGACGCGCTCGTAGTCGGCCTGACCCTGGAAGCCGGTCAAGGGGGCGAAGCCGCCGTTGGCCAGAAGCTCGAAGTCGGCGGTCTGCTTTGCGTTCAGCTCGATGCGCGACATCAGGCAACAGCTCCTTCGAGCTCGGCCGCGAGGAAGCCGTTCTGCTCGAGGTAGGAGAGGATCGTCTCGGCGCTCTCGGCGGGCTCGAAGTCGACCGTGTTGATCGTGATCTCGGGGTTCAGCGGCTCCTCGTACGGGTCGCTGATTCCTGTGAACTCTTTGATCTCGCCGGCGCGTGCCTTGGCGTAGAGGCCCTTGACGTCGCGCGCCTCGCACTCCTCGAGCGGCGTGGCGATGTGGATCTCGATGAACTTGTCGTCTCCGATCAGCTGGCGAGCGGCGTCGCGCGTCTCGCGGTAGGGCGAGATCGCGGCCGTGATCACCGGCACGTCGTTGCGCGCAAGCAGGTTGGCGACGAACGCGATGCGGGCGATGTTCGTGTCGCGGTCCTCGCGCGAGAAGCCGAGGCCCTTGCTGAGGTTGGTGCGGACAACGTCGCCGTCGAGCACCTCGATCTTGCTGCCGCGCTGCTTCAGGCGTGCCTCGACGATGTCGGCGATGGTGGTCTTGCCGGCGCCCGAGAGGCCGGTGAACCAGAGGACGAATCCTTTGTCTGTGTTGCTCATGTGTCTCGTTTATTTCCTGGTTGGTGTTTGGGATTTCTTGAGGTTTGTGTGTGGGGGGCTGCCCGGCGGCTCACCCGTGCAGTCCGCATTCGGTCTTGTCGCTGCCGGCCCAGCGCCCCTCGCGGCCGTCGCCCGGCGTGGTGCAGTTGGTGCAGCCGATCGAGGCGTAGCCGCGGTCGTGCAACTTGTTGTAGGGGAGGTCGTGCTCGTGGATGTAGTTCCAGACGTCGCGCT
>JBIQMF010000276.1:0-1901 GCA_044463545.1 Solirubrobacterales bacterium | reverse complement strand
GGTGCCGCCGATGTCGGTGTAGGCCATGGCGAAGATTGCCGGGCCGCCTGTGGCAACGCCGGAGATGCTGCTGTTCTGGCCGATCGAGAAGCTCTCCGCGCCGATTTCCTCGAGCGCCTCCATCAGCAGTGCGCGGCTCGGGGCGGCGAGGTAGTAGACGCTGAAGGTCTTGTCCTGGCCGTACGGGACGGCGCCGAAGGCGAGGTCGAAGGTCGCGCCGATGTCATCAGGACCGATGTTCATTGCGGACCCTGACGTGTACACACTTGAAGGCGCCGAGAGCGGATCCGGGAAGTTGAACCCGTTGTCGTCCATGTAGACCATCTGGCTCGAGCTGCCCTGCTGGTTGTGGACGACTTCTGCGTACGGCGTCGGTTCGATGTCCCAGTCGATCGTGCGCCGGTAGCGCAGGTCCTCGATGCCGCTTAGCTGAAGCGGGGTGACCGTCACGCGCGCCTCGTACACGTACGGATTCGCCGTCGGCGCGTAATGGTGCGTCACGCGCATGTACGGCTGAGAGCTCGAATCGCGGATCACGACCGTTGAAGTCGCGCTTGCGGCGTCGAAGCTCCAGGCTTCTTGCGCGACGTTGAAAGTGCCCTCACTCTGGTTGGAGTAGCCGACGACCGAAGCCGCCAGGGTGCGTTTGTCGGCCACGCCCCAGCCCTCGGCGGGGGACCCTTGCGCGGTTGCCTCGTACTCGCCGGCCACGAGTCGCAGACCCACGAGCGTGGTGGAGCCTTCGCCGATGCCTCCTGCCGAAGGAGGACCGCCGCTGACGTTCAGATCCCCGGTGGGGTTGACACCGAGACGCACGGTGCCGTTGGTGATGATGGCGTCAGCGGCTGATGCAGGGGCCGAAAGGACAAGAGCGGTCAGGATGCTTGCCGCGATGAGCAGCGGCAGGCGAGCGAGAGGGCGCTTCATGAGAGTGGGGAATCCTTGCGTACGAAATTATTAGCTTCCCTACTGCTTCGGCGCACCGGCCGAAGTACTTGACCCTCCAGCTGGGTGAATCTTCAGGACTTCTCGCTCGTCGCCTCCACGTCGAGGTCACTGTGCTCAAGCTCCCAGTGCGGCAGGATCCGGTCGAGCCATTTTGGGATCCACCAGTTGGCCTCCCCCAGCAGCTGGAGGATGGCTGGCACAAGGACCATTCGCACAAGCGTCGCATCGAGCAGCACTGCGGTCGCCATGCCGATTCCCATCAGCCTGAGAAACAGCAACTGGCTGAAGGCGAAGGAGAGGAAGACGACCACCATGATTGCGGCCGCCGCGGTGATGACGCGCGCTGTGCGGGCAAGGCCCACGGTCACCGCGTCGTGCGTCTTGCGGCCCTTGAGGTACTCCTCACGCACTCTGCTCATCAAGAAGACCTCGTAGTCCATCGAGAGGCCGAAGAGGATCGAGAACATGATCACGGGCACGAACGGCGGCACGGGAATCTCGCGCTCGATGCCCAGCAGCTGCCCGAACCAGCCGCCCTCTGCAGCCATCGTGATGACCCCGTAGGCGGCGCCGACACTGAGCATGTTCATGATGCCGGCCTTGACCGCGATGAGCGGCGCGCGGAAGGCGAAGAGCAGCACGAGCAGCGAAAGCAGCACGACGCCGAGGATGAAGATCAGGAGGTGGTCTGCGAGGTAGTCGCTCTGGTCGGTGTAAGCGGGGGTCTGGCCGCCCAGGAGCGCCTTGGCGTTGGTGCCCTGCACGAGCCGGGGCAGATGCTCTGCGCGCAGGCTGTCGACAAGCTTGTCGGTTGACTCGTCCTGGGGCGCGCCGCGCGGGGTGACCAGTACGAGCGCCGCCTGCCCGCTCTGACTGAGCTGAGGCGGGGCGACCTTGACGACGTCGGGGACGTCCTTCAGTCCGTCGGCGACCTTGGCGGCTGCGGCCTCGGT
>JBIQMF010000275.1:0-1902 GCA_044463545.1 Solirubrobacterales bacterium | reverse complement strand
GTGGGGCTCGCCGAGAAGGCCAGCGCGCGCGCCGGCAGCCTCTCCGGCGGCCAGAAGCGCAGGCTCGATGTCGCGCTTGCGTTGATCGGCGACCCGGACCTGATCTTCCTCGACGAGCCGACGACGGGCTTTGACCCGTCGGCGCGCCGTGAAGCCTGGACGATGATCTCCTCGATGCGCCAGCTGGGCAAGACGATCCTGCTGACCACGCACTACATGGAAGAAGCGCAGGAGCTGGCCGACGAGATCGCCGTCTTCGCCGCAGGCCGCGTCGTCGCGCTGGGTACACCGGATCAGATCGGCGGACGCGGCAGTCTGCCCAGCCGCATCGAGTTCACCCTGCCGGAGCGGTTTGCACCCAGTGACCTGCCTCTGGTGTTTCGTGGCGGCGCAGACGAACACGGCCGCGTGGTGGTCGAATCCGGGGACCCCACGCGCAGCGTGCACGAGCTGACGGCGTGGGCGCTCGAGCGCGGCGTTCTGCTGCCCGACCTGTCGGTCTCGCGACCCTCGCTCGAGGACGTCTACCTGCAGTTGACCGGCGGCGGCGAGGGCACGGATTCACGATGAGCGGGGCACGCCTTCTGCTGCACCAACTGCGCTTCGAATGGAAGCTCTTCTGGCGCAACCCCGGGTCGGTCTTCTTCTCGGTCGCGATGCCGCTCATCTTCCTCTTCCTCCTGGGCCTCGTGTACATCAAGGGCAGCGAGCGCGACGCCGTCTACGGACTGTTGCCGGCGCAGTACCTCGTGGCGGCGATCGCGACGTTGGGAATCGTCGGCGCCTGCTTCAACAACGTGGCCATGACGATCACGATCCAGCGCGAGATGGGCACGCTCAAACGCCTGCGCGGGACCCCGCTGCCGACCGTCGTCTTCGTGCTGGCGCGCACGCTCAGCACCGTCGCCAGCGCCGTGCTCATCGTCGTCGTGATCTACGCGGCGGGCTGGATCGCCTTCGGCGCGCGCTTCAACCTCGAAGAGCTCGTCGGTTCGCTGATCGTCGCGCTCGTCGGCGCGACCTGCTTCGCCGCGCTCGGTTTTGCCATCACCGTCGTGATCAGGAGTTTTTCGGCCGCGACGCCGATCACCAACTCGATCACGCTGCCGCTGTACTTCATCTCCGGCATCTTCGGCAACGTCGAAGGTCTGCCCAGTCTGCTGGCCGACATCGGCGCATTCTTCCCCGTCGCGCACCTCGGGGCCTGCTTCTTCGAGCTGCTCAGCCCGCACAACGAGGGTGTGCTGGCCTTTTCGGCCACGGACATCGGCGTGCTGCTGCTGTGGGGTCTCTTCGGCCTCGCCATCGCCGTCTGGAAGTTCAAGTGGGAGCCGCAGGGCGAGGCCTGACCGACTCTAAACCGGTAATCCCGATCGGGTTTTCTTGAATTGAATCGCGCTGGGGCTATCATCAGGCCCCAAGATCGTGACCCGACAGCATCTGGAGTTCCCCACCAAATGAGCATCACCGGCTTTTCTGACAACGAATTTCTCTTCACCTCGGAAAGTGTTTCCGAGGGTCACCCCGACAAGATCGCCGACGCGATCTCTGACTCCGTACTCGACGCCGTGCTCGAGCAGGACCCGACGGGCCGAGTCGCCTGCGAAACATTCGTCACGACGGGTCTCATCGTCGTCGGCGGCGAGATCAGCACGAACGCCAACTTCGACGTCCAGGAACTGGCCCGCGAGACGGTGCGCGAGATCGGCTACGACCACTCGGACAAGGGCTTCGACGCCAACACCTGCGCCGTCATGGTGACGCTGGACAAGCAGTCCCCGGACATCGCCCAGGGCGTCGACCAGGGCATCGAGGTCCGCGAGGGCGGCTCCTCCGACGAAAAGCACATCGCCGGAGCCGGCGGTGGCAAGCCACGGCGCACCGTTGCAATTGATCGCGGCG
>JBIQMF010000274.1:0-1923 GCA_044463545.1 Solirubrobacterales bacterium | reverse complement strand
TCGCCGACGCCGGGCAGCACGGCGGCGAATTCGTCACCACCGATGCGCGCGACGCAGTCGTCGCTGCGCGAGACGCTGGCGAGGCTCTGCGCGATCGCCGTCAACACCTGATCGCCGGCCTGGTGGCCGTGCTCGCTGTTGACCCGCTTGAAGTTGTCGAGGTCGATCATGACGATCGCGAACTGGTCGGTCGTAGGCGTGGCGATCTGCAACTGCACGTAGCTGTTGAAGGCACGCCGGTTGGTGATGCCCGTCAGGGGATCGTGCGTTGCCAGCTCTTCGGCGACGCGCTGCATCCGCGCCAGCAACACGCGGTTGATGTACATCGCCAGCACGATCGCAAACAGCAGCACGCTGGTGGCGTAGATGCGCAGCAGCTCGATGACGTCGGCCTGCGAGGTCGTCAGCGACGTGTAGAGCAAGGGCGAGAGCGCAACCAAGACCGGCGCGATCAGCCGGAAGGACAACATGCGCGTGTCCCAGAAGAGCGCCTGGTTTGCCACGTGCAGTACCAGCAGCGGCGTCACCGGGCTGTTGATCCCGCCCGTCGCCCAGATCGCAACGAAGATCGCGAGGTAGGCAGCAACATCTGAGACGAGGTGGGCCGCGCCGCCCGGCTCGGCGTTGATCAGGAGCAGGGCGGGGACGGGGATGATGCCGGCCGCCAGCACCATCCACCAGGTCATCTTCGGGTCGGGATAAGCGTCGGGCATCAGCAGGCTGATCGTCAGGATCGCGCAGCCGACGAGCCACGCCAGCGCTGCCGTACGACTGAAGATCGTGCGCGAAGCGAGGAAGCTGATGTGCTTGCCACCGGTGATCAGGTCGAGCAGCTGCTCCACGCGCTGGAGCTCAGGCTGATCGACTTCGCCGGGCTCGCTCGAGAGCCAGGGCGGCGGCTCGTCGCTGGCGATTTGCGCGCGGTCAAGGTTCGGTACGAGGTGGCGCTTGGCACCCTTCTTGTCGTAGAGGCGGCGGTTTGCGACGCCCATCAACTCGTCGAGGTCGCGGCCGTCAGCCGGGTGGACGGCGATGCCGACGACGGCATCGAGTTCAACTCCCGGCATCTCCATGATCGAGCTGCCAGCGCGCACGGCGCCACGGAAGATCTCGGCCCGCTCGGCCAGCCGCGCGGCCGATTCCTCGCGCAGCAGTACGGCGAATTCGTCGCCACCGATGCGCGCCACGAGCGAGTCCGCCGGCGCCACGCGCTGCATCTGCTCGGCGACCTGGCGAAGTGCGTGATCACCACCGATGTGGCCGTAGCGGCTATTGGCCGCCTTGAAGTTCTCAAGGTCGATCACGATCAGTCCCAAGACCTCTTCCTGGTGGCGCTTGAGGTCTTGGCGACTGAGCGCGCGCCGGGCGGCGTCGCGCAGCGCGCGCAGATTGCCGAGCTCGGTCAACGGGTCGGTCAGTCCGCGTCGGCGCAGGCGGCCCAGCGCGTCGATCCGCTCGGAGTTCTGGATGTGCATGAAGCTGACCGTCAGCACGATCGTCGCGACGTAGACAACGAGGAACGAGCCGAGGTGCGGGGTGTCACGCGTCGGGTCGGTGAAGAGCGTCGAGAGTGCCACGACGATGAAGCCGATGAGCGTCAGCAGCATCGCCTTGCGCCGTAGGTAGTAGCCGGCGAAGACGAGCGTGAAGATGAGGTTGAAGAGCACGGCCTCGGTCGCTGGCGTCAGCTGCAGGAGGATCACGTTGACGGCCAGCGCCGGGATCATCGAGAGCTCGATGAAGAGCTGGAAGGCGGCGGCGCTGATGAGGCGTGAGAGCGCCAGCGTGATCACGGACATCAGCAGGACGAAGGTGGTCAGCGCCAGTCGCCAGGCGCCGACGTGCTCCGGCGCCACCTGGTCGATGTACGAGGCCGCGATGATGCCGGCGGTCGTCGCGATCCAGAGGACGGCCGCGACCCAG
>JBIQMF010000273.1:0-1927 GCA_044463545.1 Solirubrobacterales bacterium | reverse complement strand
GGCCGCCGAGTTCCTGGGCGCCATCAAGGCCTGGCTCGAGAGCCCGCAGCTCCTGCAGGTCTGCTCAGCTCACCCTTCTGCGGGCCTGCGCTCGCGCAGCAGGCACGACTGGCACGCCCCGGGCGGGCAACCGCGACTACTTCTCGTCTGCCAGCTCCGGGTGCCACTCGAGCGCCTGGGCGGCGTTCGACTTGGCCTCGCCGAAGCGGACGACCTTGAGCGTGTCGTCAGGCTGCACCTGCACCAGCACGCAGAAGCCGATCTCGAGCGACTCCTTCTTGGGCACGCAGGTGCGGTAGGTCTTCTCGCTCATCTTCCAGGTGTCGGCGCCGCCCAGTTGGCGCATGTACATCTCGCCGCCATGGGCTTCGACCGTGCGCCGGACCAACTGCGCGTTCTGTTCGGTGCGCTCGGTCGGCGCGATCACGACCTCCTCGGCTGCCAGCGAAATGGCCACAAGGCTGAGCGCGCCGAAGAGCATCAGCGTGCCGGCCGTCCAGCGCTCGACCACGCGCACCGTCGCCGGGTCAGCCTCGGCCGCACCGGCCGGACCGCCCGTGGAGGCCAGGAACGGCGCAGCCCAGCAGGCCAGCACCCAGGTCAGAAAGGCATTGGCCAGCAGCGCCACGCCGATCGCCACCGGCCAGGCGATCGTGCCTTCACCGGTGGGGTTGTTGTGCAGCAGAATGGCGCTGGCTGCGGTGAAGATCGCAACCAGCACGGCCAGTGTCTTGTTCTGTCGCAGCCGTCGCATCGACGATGAGCCTAGATCGCCTGCGCCCGGCAGCCGTAAGATCCGGTGTGTGGAGCGCGCCCAGCCAGAGATCCAGGTCGTCCAACTGGGCCTCGTCGACTACGACGAGGCACTGGGGCTGCAGCAGGCGGCGCACGCCGCACGGGTGGCCGACGCCATCGGCGACACGTTGCTGCTGCTCCAGCACCCGCCGGTCTACACACGTGGCCGTCGCAGCAGCAGCGACGAGCTCTCGATGAGTTCTCAGTTCTATGCCGAACAGGGCATCGCCATCCGCGACGTCGACCGCGGCGGCAAGGTCACCTACCACGGACCCGGTCAGCTTGTCGGATATCCGATCGTCTCGACCGAGCTCACCGCTGGCGACGTCCCGCGGCTAGTCGGTCTGCTCGAGCAGGCGATGATCGATGCGTTGGGCGAGCACGGCATCGCGGCGCGGCGCGACGACGCCGGGCGCGGCGTCTGGGCTGGCGCGGATGAGGCGGCGGGCAAGATTGGCTCGATCGGTCTGCACATCGGGCAGGGCGTCACCACCCACGGCGTGATGATCAACGTGGACAACGACCTCGAACCCTTCGACTGGATCCGCCCCTGCGGGCTCGACGACCCGACGACCTCGGTTGCGCGAATCCTCGGGCGCGACGGTCAACTCCCCTGCATGTTCAAGCGTTTTGCCTGGGCGACGGCACAGAATCTCGGTCTCAGGCAGCGCATCGTCAGCCCCTCGCGCCTGCAGCAGCAACTCGCCGGCGCACTAGTCTCGACCGCGTGAGTGACTCTGTGACACCGGCAGCCCCGGCAGCATCGACAGCCCCGTCAGCGCCGGCCAAGCGCGAGCTGCGCACCCGGTCGCGCGCCAACCCCGGCGGACTCTCGCCCGAGCAGTTGGCCGAGCAGCTGGGTGGCGGCGAGGTGCGTCCCTTCCGTGACCGCAAGCCCGAGTGGTTCCGCGTGCACCAGCCCGGCGGCCCGAACTACCGCGCCATCCGCAAGGAACTGAAGTCGGCTGGGCTGCACACCGTCTGCGAGGAGGCCAACTGCCCCAACATCGGCGAGTGCTGGGAGCGCGGCACGGCGACCTTCATGATTCTCGGCGACACCTGCACCCGGCGCTGCGGCTTCTGCAACATCAACACCGGCAAACCGACCTTCAGCGACCCGATCGAGGGCTTC
>JBIQMF010000272.1:0-1935 GCA_044463545.1 Solirubrobacterales bacterium | reverse complement strand
GTCGGCGCTGATCACGTCGACGAAGGCGGCGACATCGTGGTTGGTGATCTTCTCGCGCTCTTTCACCGCCTCGACGGTGAAGCTGGCCTTCTCTTTGATCGCGACGAGATCCGCGGCCGGGATCACGTCGGCGTCGAAGAGGGCGTCGCAGACAGCGAGTTCAACTTCGAGCCAACTGTCGAACTTGGCCTGCTCGCTCCAGACCGCGCCGATCTCGTCTCGTGTGTAGCGATCAATCACGGGGGAGATCCTACGCGGCCGCTACGTTGGCCGGATGACGCGCCAGCAACGAGTGCATCTGGGTGTCGCGATCTTCATCGCGACGGCGCTCACGCTGCGCTTCCTGCTCACGGCCTTCTGGCCGGCCGACGACCTCGACCCGGCGCTGCTGGTACGCCTCGAGCGTTTCTTCAGCTACTTCACGATCCAGAGCAACCTCGTGGCGCTGCTGGCCAGCATGGCCGTCGTGCGCGCGCGACCGCTCGACACGGCAACCGGCCGCGCCCTGCGCCTGGCCGGCCTCGTCGGCATGACCGTGACCTGCATTGTCTACATCGTCATGCTCAGCGGCGACGCCGACAACCAGGGACTCGACGAGGTCGCGAACCTGATGCTGCACTACGTCGGGCCGCCACTCTTCGTCGGCGCGTGGCTCATCTTCGGGCCCTTCTGGAAGCTGGGAGCCCGCGACGTCATGCGGATGATGCTCTGGCCGTTGCTGTGGGTCGTCTGGACGCTGCTGCACGGCGCGGTCACCGACTGGTACCCGTACCCCTTCATCGACGTCGTCGAGCACGGCTACGCCAAGGTCTTCGTCAACATCGCCGTGATCAGCGTCTTCGCATTGACGCTGGCCGCCGCCTGCACGGCCGTCGCCAACTTCCGCCGCACGGACGCTCAGGCGTAGAGGATCTGCGCAGCCAGGATGGCCGCGTTGCGCGCTCCGCCGACCGCGACGCAGGCGACCGGCACGCCCGGCGGCGACTGGGCGATCGAAAGTAGTGCGTCGAGTCCGCCGGAGACGGCGTGCTCGCTCTCGAGCGGAACGCCGATCACCGGCAGGTCGGTGTGCGAGGCGATGGCGCCCGGCAGCGCCGCGGCCATTCCGGCGGCGGCGATGATCACCTTGATGCCGCGCTGGCGGGCGCCGCGCGCGTAGTCGCGCACGCGGTCGGGCTCGCGGTGGGCGCTGATCACGCTTTCCTCAAAGCTGATGCCGCGCTGCGTCAACTCGGCGCAGGCGTCGACCATGGCGTCGCGATCGCTGGTGCTGCCGATCACGATCGCCACGAGCGGGCCCTCACGGACCTCGATCTCGGCGAACTGGCTCTGGGGCTCGGGCACAACCATGCCGGGCGCGCTGGCGCCCTGTGCCGCGCCGGTCGCGTCGCCGAGATTCACCGGGGTATGTCCGCCGCCCGGGCGCGGGCGTACAGACGGGCTGCTGCGCTGCGGTCTGCTCCTCCGCCGCGCCATCTTCAGCCCCTAGAGCGCAATCCCCGCAGCGATGTCGCTGCGCTGCTGCTTGCCGTCGAAGCTGATCTGGTCGGCCGCGGCGTAGGCGGCTGCGCGCGCCTCTTCGACGCTTGCGGCCAGCGCCGTCACGTTGAGTACGCGTCCGCCGGCCGTGACGATGGCGTCGCCATCGGATGCGGTGCCGGCGTGGGTCACCTCGACCGCCCCTCCGGGGCCGTCCGGACCCACCAGTTCGAGCCCGCTGATCACGTCGCCGCGACTCGAGCTCTCCGGGTAGCCGGCCGAGGCCAGCGTGAGCGTCACCGAGCGGTCCTCGGCAAACTCGATCGCGCAGCCGTCGAGCCCGCCCGGCTCGCACGCGCGCAACATCAACTGTGCGAGATCGGACTGCAGACGCGGCAGCAGGGCCTGCGTCTCGGGGTCGCCGAAGCGCACGTTGTACTCGAGCACGCGTACGCC
>JBIQMF010000271.1:0-1961 GCA_044463545.1 Solirubrobacterales bacterium | reverse complement strand
TGTCAGGCCCGCAAAACGGTCGCGAGCGGAGGCCGAGGTGTGGACCACGCGAGTTCCAGTCTTTTGATCGAAGCGCCCCCGGACCATCTGCACCGCAGCGCAGACCGAGTGGTCCGAAGAGGTCTTGGGTCAGGATAAGTCGGCTTCGTGCTGTCTGTCAAGTTTTTCGGCGGCGTCTTCTGTGGCGGCGCCGGTGATGCTCTCGCGCAGGCGCTCCGTCGTGCCGGCGTGCGCCGCGCGCTCGGCGCGCTGCTGCGTGATCGCCGTTCCGTGCCTGGCCGCGACCTCCATCAACTGCTGACTTTCTTCGCCCTCACGCGCGGCGCGGAAGAAGAGGTAGCCGGCCAGCAGGAAGGCCACGAGCGAGCCCTCCCCCATCATCACCGAGCCGGCAGTGATCTGGTCGCCGGTCGGCGAGAGGCCGAAGGGGTTGACAGCGCTGGTGTAGTTGTCGTAGTAGACGCGGTCGCTGAAGATGAAGAAGTTGCCCAGCACCGTGCTCGAGGCGCGCAGCAGCACGATGTAGATGAGCTTGGCGATGTTGCCGAACCACTCGGGCGTCGGCAGCGGGCCGAAGAGGGCCATCCAGACGTTGAAGCCGGCGCCGAAGAAGCACATGTGCTGCAGCACGTGTACGTAGTCGTTGTTGATGGCCCCGTCCATCGCGAAGGGCAGGTGCCAGAAGTAGAGGTTGAGCGTCCAGAGGACGAATGCCGGGATCGGCTCGGCCAGCGGGCGGATGAGCTGGATCACGGGGTTGCGCAGCAACGGTTGGATCAACGGGCCGGTCAGACCCAGCACCATCAGGAGCGCTGCGATGTCACCGATCAGCAGATGCTCACTCATGTGCGCCGTGAAGGACTCGTCACTCCAAGGTCCCAGCGGCGAGATCGGCTCGCCCACAAGCACCACGATCGAGCACACGAATGAGAACTGACGCCAGCGCGAGACGCGACGCCGGGGATCTTCCGAGAGCGTGCGCACGCGCATGAAATACGCGACCACCATGATCGCCAGCAGAACGACCATCGGAGGAGACACCTCGTCGAGATACACAACGGCACCAAAGAGATCCATCGCGGGGCAACCTAGCGAGAACCCCCAAGGGACGTGTTCCTTGCATGCCGGAGGCATGCAAGCGCTCGCGTGCCAAGGGAGCCGCTTGTTCATGCGGATTTCCTTGCATGCCGGATGCATGCAAGAGATCTCCCTTGTTCAAGGGGTTCCTGAGGGCCGAATCCCGTTGCACGCCGGAGGCATGCAATTTGAGGTCTTTGGGCCTCGACGACCTGAGCCCCGACGACCTCGGCTTCGACGAACTCGAGACTTTCCCCGGGCCTTCGGCAACCCAGAAATCGGGGCGACTGGATTTGAACCAGCGACCCCCTGCTCCCAAAGCAGGTGCGCTACCAAGCTGCGCCACGCCCCGATACGAAGACGATCTTACGACCCGCGCCAGCCACATAGCGGGCGCCGGGCCAGATGCACAGATTCCCGCAAATTGCGGATTTTGACCAGTTGCGCCGCGGGGCAGCCCGTGTTACGTTGATCCGGTCGGCAGTGGGCTCGGTACCTGCCCCGCCACCCACGAAGTGCGTTTATGACCCCCGTAGATCAACTGGGCCCCGATGCGGCCGACCTCAGACCGCGGCGTTCGCTGGCCGGCGAGGCCGACGAGCCGACCCACCGACTGACCGTCTTCGACGGCGCCGGCGAACCAATCGAGTCGCCGCAGGGCATCACGCTCGAACAGACAACGATCTCGCGCCTCGGTGACCTCGCCGCCGCGATGGTCGGCCCCGTCGCTGCGGCCGCCTTCGCCGGGAGCCTCGCCGTCTTCGTCGGCTGTGCGCTGCTCGTGCTGCTGGTGCGCGCGCAGGGTCGACGCAGCGCGCTGACCGGCCCCGAGGTGGGCGCCATCTCGCCGGTCGCCGCGGCGCTCGGCGCCGCCGTCATGACAT
>JBIQMF010000270.1:0-1997 GCA_044463545.1 Solirubrobacterales bacterium | reverse complement strand
CGGTGCAGACGTTGGTGAAGTTGATGTTGCGGTTGACGACGTAGCTGACGTCGTCACCGACGAGTTCGGCGCGCAGCGCGTCGGCGGCCAGGCGCGTCGCCTCGACGAGCTCCGGCCGCGACTCGGCGAACAGCGCGGTCAGCTGCTCCTCGCTGAGGGCCTCCCCCTCCCTGCCCGCAGCGATCGCCTCGCGCACGAAGCCCGCGTCAAAGTCACGACTGCGCGTCGAGCGGACGCGCAGGCCGCGCGGGATGAAGCTCCAGTAGTGCTGCGTGATGGTGTCCATCACGGCGGGCGCAATCCACTCGGGGTTCGTGTACTGCGGGTAGACACAGAGTCGCTCGGCCAGCGCCACGCCTTCTTCGGCCAGGCGGTCGCGCACCTGCGTCGGCGACGGAAACGGGTGCTCGGGCGAAATGTGGTCGCCGTTGGCGGAAAGGCCACCGAGGTCGGTCGCGCCGACGGCCACGAGCTCGGGCCACCAGTCGGCAAGATTGGGCGGGATCTGGATCCCGACCTCGGGCATCAACTCGCGCGTGTGGGCGACGAGCTCCTTCATGTCATCGATCGAGACGCTGCAGGCCCAGTCGGGCAGGCGCGCGTCGTCGGGCCGCCCGCCACCTGGTGCAAGACCCGTGCGCCAGAGGTCGTCGGCGGCACCGGCGGCGATGACGCCGACATCTTGGCCGTGGTAGCGCGGGTGCGGTACGAAGTTCTGCAGGATCACTTCCTGGATGTGCCCGTGACGCTCCTGCAGCTGCGCGATTGCCGCCAGCGAGTCGAGTCGCTCCTGCGGCGTCTCGCCGATGCCCACGAGGATGCCCGTCGTGTACGGGACCTTGAGCTCGCCGGCCAGCTCGATCGTGCGGACTCGCTCGGCCGGGTGCTTCGTCGGCGAGCCTGCGTGGACAGTCTGCATCAACCGCTCAGAGATCGATTCGAGCATCAGGCCCTGACTGGCCGTGACCTCGCGCAGGCGCTCCATGTCGCGCCGGTCCATCACGCCGAGGTTGGTGTGCGGCAGGATGCCGCGCGCCAGCGCCTGCTCGCAGACCCAGACGACGTAGTCGACAAAGTCCTCGTGGCCCAGCTCCCGGAGCTGCCGCAAGACCTCGGGGTGCTCGTCGGGCGCCTCTCCGGTCAGGATCAGCAGTTCCTTGGCGCGCCGCTTCTGGGCACTCGCAAGCTCGCGCTCGACCTCGTCGGGTTGCCGCAGGTGCGCCTGGTGCGAGGCGAAGGCGCAGTACTTGCAGTAACAGCGGCAGGTGCGCGAAAGCGAGATCGTGTAGTTGCGGCTGTAGGTGACGCGCTTCATCTCGCGCCACATTACACCCGCCCTTCCCCTGAAGGGCTGCCTCGCCTCAGGCCACCTCGCGATCGCCGCCGCCGGCGCTGACGCCCCCGGCGAGGTCGACGACCACGTGCTCAACCGGCAGCTGCGTCTTGCTGCGGATCTTCTCGACCTCACCACGCTCGAGCCAGTTCGAGCGTCCGGGCGGGTGCGTCGAGACGAGCACTCCGTCGGGATCGAAGATCGACACCGCGTCTTCGAAGGCGCGCACGGGATTCGAATCTCCCACCTCGCCTTCGGCGCTGACGCCGCTCTCGCGCAGCAGTTCGATCGATTCCTCGAGCCGCTGGCGAGCCTCGGCGCGCGCCTGATCGATGTCGCTGAGGACGTATTTGAGCCGCGAGGCCAGCGCCGGGGCCACGATGATCACGCGACCGCCTTCGGCAGTGATGCGACGGATGTGGTCGTGGAGGTCGGCGCCGGCAATCGTCTCGTTGGCGATCACCAGCAGGCGGTCGTACTTCATCTGCGGCTCCCGGGTCGTCGAGGGGGCTGGACTCAGAGACTCCCCCTGTGCGGCCATTCTGCCGCAACAGGAGGGAGTCCATACCCAGTAGTGCAGATGAGGCGGGTCAGTGCGGCGACTGCTCTGACGGCGCCGGCGGCGCCTCGTGGAAGCCGAAGAAGGCGCTCATCTCGCGCGGGG
>JBIQMF010000269.1:0-2023 GCA_044463545.1 Solirubrobacterales bacterium | reverse complement strand
GCGCTCCGATAAGCATGAGCGCCAGTGTAATTGGGCGGGCAATAGGATCTCGCCCCATGAGTGAGCAGCCCCTGATCGACCGTTTCGCGCCTTCACCGACCGGCCTTCTGCACATCGGCGGCGCCCGAACTGCGCTCTACAACTGGCTGCTGGCGCGTGGCTCTGGTGGCATGATGATCCTGCGCATCGAGGACACAGACCGTGAGCGCTCGACGCGCGAGAACGTCGAGCAGATCCTCGATGCACTGCAGTGGCTCGAGATCGACTTCGACGGCGAGCCGATTTCGCAGGCAGCCAACGAGGCGCGCCACCGCGCCGCCATCGAGCAGCTCAAGGCCGACGGGCACGCCTACGAGCACGAAGGGGCAACGCGCCTGCGCGTGCCGGACGAGGGCCAGACTGTGGTCGTCGATGCGATTCGCGGCGACGTCGTGTTCAAGCACGAGAACATCGACGACTTCACGATCGCCCGCTCGGACGGCTCGCCGCTCTACAACCTCGCGGTGGCCATCGACGACCTCGACGCCGGCGTCACGCACGTCGTGCGCGGGGAGGATCACCTCTCGAACACCCCGCGCCAGGTCATGATCCTGCGTGCTCTCGGTCACGAGCCTCCCGTCTACGCGCACCTGCCGCTGCTGCACGGCCCCGACGGCAAGAAGCTCTCAAAGCGCCACGGCGCCGCCAGCGTGCAGGAGCTGCGTGAAGCCGGCTACATCCCGGAGGCCGTGCGCAACTACCTGGCGCTGCTGGGCTGGGGCTTCGACGACAAACAGACGATCTTCACCACCGAGGAGCTGACGCAGCACTTCTCGCTCGACCGTGTCTCAAAATCGGCGGCAGTCTTCGACGAGAAGAAGCTGCGCTGGATGAACGGGACTTACCTGCGCGAGCTTGAGCCGGCTGAGCTCACAGCGCGCATCGAGGCCTTCACCGGCCGCCAGGGGCTGGCCGCGGCGGTCGAGCTTTGCCGCGAGAAGATCCAGACGCTTGCGGACTTCTGGCCGCTGGCCGGCTTCTTCTTTGACGGCGTGGTCGATGACGAGAAGGCCAGACGCAAGTTTCTGGGCGAAGACGGCCGCGCGACGCTGTCGGCGGCGCGCGAGGCGTTGGCCGCCTGCACGGGCTTCGGTGCCGCGGAGATCGAGACTGCTCTGGCCGCCGTGCTCGAGCGCCTGGAGCTCAAACCCAACAAGCTCTACCAGCCGATCCGGGTGGCGATCAGCGGCACCACGATCTCCCCGGGGATCTTTGAGTCGCTTGAGCTGCTGGGCCGCGAGGAGTCGCTGGCGCGGATCGACGCCGCGCTTGCTTCGTCGCCGCCTGCGCTCACCTGATCGCCACCTTGAGGGCGCGGCTCTTGCCCTGAGCCGACTTCAAGGTCATCGTCAACGCGATCTTGGCACGCTTTCTGCCCTGCTCCTTGACGATTCTTGGTGCAGGTCCGCCTGTTCGGGACGCCGCGATGCCACGGCGCAGTGTCAGTGCATTCATGGCCTGGGGTCCAGACCCTAGGGCTGCACGTCCACTAAACAAATCGTCGATGGTGCCGATAAGAGGTCAGGCTTCGGGATGAAGCTTGAAAACGACCATCGCTCAGAGCACGGATGCCAGAGCTGGAGTGTTCGCAACTATGCCAAGGAATGCAAAGCAGGAGCCCCGAAGTGGGGCAGGCGCGGAAGGATTTTCGACCCATCAGCTGGAGGCAGACGATGGGGCGACCGCGCGTATTGGTGCCCAGGGCCAGCGTCAGCAGGGCCACGGCCACAGGCTGACGGCGGCGTTCGAAGCGCTCGAGCGCTTCCCGGCGCTCGCCGAGTCGCGCGACCGCGTCCTGCACCTTGTCACCAACGGCACCGAGAAGGCCACGAGCGATCTCGTTGAGGCCATCGAGCGCGACGTCGCGCTCGTGATCACGGTCATCCGGTACGCCAACAAGGCCACCGGCGGCCGCCGCAAGGTCGTGACCGTGCGCGACGCCGTCGACGTGCTGACCCCCGGCGGTGTCGAGGCCATCGTCACG
>JBIQMF010000268.1:0-2041 GCA_044463545.1 Solirubrobacterales bacterium | reverse complement strand
TCGCCGACACGCGCGGCCACGCCTCGGTCAAGAGTCCCCTGCGCAACTCCGAGGCCATCGAGAACGTGCACTCGCGGCTCGAGGTCGTGATCTCGCAGGGACTGTTCAAGAAGCAGCGCGGCGGGATCGACGTCAGGCGCAACGGAGAGGCCGAGGCGTACATCGGCGGTGCCCAGAAGCAGCTCATCGAGCCGCGGCCCGGAGAGAGCCTGACCGAGGCCCTGAGGCGCGAAATAGACTCAGTCATATGACCGCAGAGAAGACGCGCTGGTCGAAAGTCGACTTTCCCCCCGACGCAGACCCCGGCAGCGCCAAGACCCTCAAGATCTACCTCAACGGCATCGAGCAGGTGCGCGACGAGGACTACGAAATCGACGCCGAAGCGGGCGTCATCTACTTCTTCAAGCCGATCCGCAAGGAGAAGAAGCTGCCCTGGTGGCGCTGGCTCTCGATCTTCATCGGCGTGGCCGGCAGCTACAAGCAGAATGACTCCGGCGACGTCGTCTGCCGCGCAGGCGGACAGCTCAAGCACCACGTCAACCTGCCGATTGAAGTGCTCAAGACCCCGACCGAGGAGCAGCGCGGGATGCTGCACGGCGCCTACTCGCCCGGGGGCTGACCGCAGCAGATGGCACGCATCGACCAGATCATCGAGAGCGCCGGCGGCGCTCCGGTCTTCTCATTCGAGTTCTTCCCGCCGAAGACCGACGAGGGCATGACGAACCTCTTCGCGTCGGTCGCAGCGCTGCGCGAGCTCGACCCGGCCTTTGTCTCGGTGACCTACGGCGCCGGCGGCTCGACGCGTGACCGCACGCTGCAGATCGTCGGTCGCATCAAGAACGAGCTGGGGATCGAGGCGATGGCCCACTTCACCTGCGTCGGCGCGACCGTCGACGAGCTGCGCGAGGTGCTGGGCGACATCCAGCAGGCCGGGGTCGAGAACATCATCGCCCTGCGCGGCGACCCGCCGGCCGGTCAGGAGAACTTCGTCAAGACCGAGGGCGGCCTCGGCAACGCCGACGACCTCGTACGCCTGATCGACAGCGAGTTCCCGAACTTCTGCATCGCCGGCGCCTGCTATCCCGAGGTCCACCCCGAGGCCGTCAGCGCCGAGGACGACCTCGCGCACGCCGTCGACAAGGTCAGGAACGGCGCGAGCTTCCTCGTCACGCAGCTCTTCTTCGACAACGACGCCTACTTCAACTTCGTCGAGCGTGCCCGCGCGGCCGGCATCGACGTCCCGATCATCCCCGGGATCATGCCGATCGGCGGCTACGAGCAGATCAAGCGCTTCACGAGCCTCTGCGGCGCCACCATCCCGACGCCGCTGATGCAGCAGCTCGACGCGCGCAAGGACGACCCGGATGCAATCGCCGACCTCGGCGTCGCCTACGCCACGCTGCAGTGCGCGGATCTCCTCAGCCGCGGTGCGCCGGGCATCCACTTCTACACGCTCAACAAGTCGCCGGCGACCAGCGCCATTCTTTCTGCGCTCAAGGCCGCAAGGCCGTGGGAGCGCTCCCGCCTCGAGCCCACGGCCTAGCAACCGTCACGCGCATCAGCAGATACCCGGTCGTGGCGACCAGGCATCAGGAGATGCGTGACTTGGAATGGCGAGTCAGGCGTATTCGGGCTTCCACTTGATGCTGCAGCCGACTGATTCGGTCTCGGTCGTTGTCGGCTCTTTGCCTTCGAGCACGGCGTCGAGCGCTTCGCGGACGTAGGATGCGTTCAGTGACTCGTCCTCGTAGTCGGCGTCGGGGGCGCCGCGGTAGACGAGCTCTTCGTCGGAGTTGAAGACGAAGACGTCTGGCGTTGTGAGTGCGCCGTAGGCGCGGGCGACGTCCTGGGTCTCGTCGCGCAGATAGGGAAAGGGCCAGGGCCGCTCGGCCAGGCGAGCCTTCATCGCCTCAAAGGAGTCGGCCGGCTTCTGGTCGGCGTCGTTCGAGTTGATCGCCAGAAAGCGCACGCCACGGCTGCGGTACTCCTCGCCGAGCGTGAGCAGGCGATCCTCCCAGGCCAGCGCGTAGGGGCAGTGGTT
>JBIQMF010000267.1:0-2082 GCA_044463545.1 Solirubrobacterales bacterium | reverse complement strand
CTCGTGGAAGGACGTCACGGTGACGCTCTTCACGCACAGCGAGGGCCGCGTCACCGAGCGCGACATCGATCTGGCCACGAAGATCAGCGGTCTTGGCTGAGCGCCGGCGTGCAGCTTGCGGCAGAGGCTGGTAGATTGGCGCGCAATGGACGTCCCCGAAGACGCGCCTCCTCGAAGTAGCTACTCGCATCTGGTCGTGGCACCGGCCGCTCTGGCATGAGCTGGTTGCTGCTGCTGATCACGCTGTTGCTCGTTCTCGTGAACGGGTTCTTTGTCGCTGCCGAATTCTCGCTCGTGCGTGCCAAGGCCTCCCTGCTCGAGACGCAGGTCGAGGAAGGTGTCGACAACAGCAGGCGCACGCGCGCCGCGCTGACGGCGATGTCGCAGATCGACGCCTACCTCTCGGCCTGTCAGCTGGGCATCACGATGGCCTCACTGGGACTCGGTTTTGCCGGTGAGCCGGCGCTCGGGCATCTGCTCGAACCGCTCTTCGGCGACGCCTTCGGCGAGCGCACAGCGACTGCTGTCGCCGTGACCCTGGCCTTCATCATCGTCACCGTGCTGCACGTCGTCGTCGGCGAACTTGCGCCGAAGTCGGTCGCGATCGCCAAACCCGAGACGACAGCGCGTTGGTTGGCCGGCCCGCTGGGACTGTTCAAGCGCATCTTCGCGCCGGCGATCTTCCTGCTCAACGGCACGGCCAACTGGCTCGTCGGGCTCTTCGGAATCCGGCCGGCATCCGAGATGGAGCTGGGTGCGACGGGTGCCGATCTGCGCGCGCTGGTCGAGCACGGCCGCTCGCACGCCACGCTCGACCCCGGAGAGGCCCACATGCTCAGCGGCGTCTTCGAGCTGCACGAGAACGAGGCGCGCAACGTGATGACGCCGATCCCGGCCGTCGTGACGATCGACATCGACGACACCGTCGAGGTCGCCCTGCGGCGCTGCACCTCCTCGGGCCACACGCGGCTGCCCGTCACCGAAGGCCGCTCGACCGACAAGATCAAGGGTGTCCTGCACCTCTCCTCGTTGGTCCGCCTGATGCTCTCCAAGGGCGAGGAGGCCGGCATCGCCAAGGCCGTCCGCGACGCCTACGTCGTGCCCGAGACGAAGCCGCTCGATGACCTCCTGGCCGACCTGCAGCGCGAGCGCATGTCGATGGCCATCGTTGTCGACGAGTACGGCCGTACCGTCGGCATCGTGACCGTTGAGGACATCGTCGAGGAGGTCGTCGGCGAGATCGACGACGAGACCGACTCGGCGCTCTCGGCCGTGCGGCGACTGGCCAACGGAGACCTCTTCGTGCGCGGCCACGTCTCGCTGGTCGACCTCGAGGACCACGGGATCGGCCTGCCGAAGGATTCCGACGCCTACAACTCGGTCGGCGGCTACGTCTTCGCAGAGCTCGGGAGACTGCCCAAGCGCGGCGACTCGATCCGCGCCAACGGTCACATGATCCGCGTCGAGAGCGTCCGCGAGAACCGCATCGAGGCAGTCCGCATCTCCGACGTGCCGACGGGCGAGACCAGCGAGATCACGGCCGTTCCGCCCGACTGACAGCCTCCGCAGGCGCTGGGTGCCGCCAGTCACGCGGCTGGCGTGACCGGCGGCCCAATGCGGGCGACGCTGTCCTGCGCGCCCGGCGGCGACTACTTGTTGTAGTCGTAGAAGCCCTGCTTGGTCTTGCGACCGAGCTTGCCCGCGGCCAGCAGGTCGCGGCAGTTCTGCGGGATCTCGACGCCGACCTGCTCGCCGATGGCGATCGAGATGTCGAGTCCGACGTAGTCGAGCAGCGCCAGCGGACCCATCGGGAAGTTGGCACCCAGCTTCATCGCGGTGTCGACGGCTTCGGGCTCAAGGCCGGAGGTCTCGAGGAAGCGCGCGGCGTCGAAGAGGTAGGGGAAGAGCAGGCGGTTGACGATGAACCCCGGCGTGTCCGGAACCTCGACGCCGGTCTTGCCGATGGCCTCGCAGAGCGCGCGCGAGCGGGCGCGCACGTCCTCGGTGGCCGCGTCGGAGTAGACGATCTCGATGAGCTTCATCACCGGAACTGGCGAGAAGACGTGAAAGCCCACGAAGCGC
>JBIQMF010000266.1:0-2112 GCA_044463545.1 Solirubrobacterales bacterium | reverse complement strand
GCCTCGGCGGTCGCAAGCAGGAGCTCGTGGTCGGCAACGCCGAGTACGGCCTGCACGTCTTCGGCCGAGACGGAGCTGCCGCCGTAGGTGACGAGCTGTTCGAGTGTGCCCAGCGCGTCGCGGAAGGAGCCGGTGGCCGAGCGGGCGATCATGGCGACGGCGTCGTCGCCGATCTCGATGTCCTCGGCGTCGGCGGCGCGGCGCAGGGCGCGCGAGAGTTGTTCGACGGTCGGGCGCCGGAAGTCGAAGCGGTGGCAGCGGTCGGCAACCGTCGGGAGGATCTTGTTGGCCTCGGTTGTGGCAAGCACGAAGACGGTGCCGGGCGGCGGCTCCTCGAGCGTCTTGAGGAAGGCGTTCCAACCAGCAGTCGTGATCATGTGCGCCTCGTCGAGGATGTAGACCTTCGATCCACCGCTCGTCGGGGCCAGCGCGACCGACTCGATCAACTCACGGATGTCGTCCACGCCGTTGTGGCTGGCGGCGTCCATCTCGACGACGTCGAGCGAGCTGCCCTGGGCGATCGCAACAGCTGCCGGATCGTCGCCGCTGAAGTCTGAGTTCGGGCCGCCGGAGGCGTTGAGCGCGGCGGCGAGGATCTTGGCCATCGAGGTCTTGCCGGTTCCGCGGGAGCCGACGAAGAGGTAGGCGTGGTGCACGTTGTTCTGGTCGACGGCGTTGCGCAACGTGCGCACGACGTGTTCCTGACCGATCACGTCGTCGAAGGTGCGCGGACGGTGTCGGCGATACAGAGAGGCGGCCCCAGACATTGCCGACGATCTTACTTGTGACGCCATCGCTGGCGGCACCCTTGGCGGCGGCTCGGCAGGTCGGCCCCGGGCCCGCCCGCCTGCCACTAACCTGATTGCTCGATGAACGGGGAACGGATCCGTCAACTTGCGGCGCCGCTGCTCTTCATTCTCGGCGTACCGCTGCTCTACTGGCTCGTCTACGGACCGCCGTACCTCAACTACGACGCGGCCTACTCGCTGCTCTGGGCCAGCGACATCGCGGGCGGCTTCACCCCCGACTACAACGGCTTCATCGCGCCGACGCCGCATCCCCTGCAGACGTTTGCCAGCTGGCTGGCCCTGCCCTTGGGATCGGCGACAGTGCCGGCGCTGGCCTGGCTCGTGATGCTCTGCTTCGGCGGCCTCTGCTTCGTCGTCTTTCTGATCGGCAAAGAGCTCTTCAACGGCTGGGTCGGGGTGCTGGCGGCGATCGTGATCATCACCCGGCCGGCCTTCGCCAAGAACGTGCTGGCCGCCTACCAGGACATTCCCTTCATCCTCTTTGTCTGTTGGGCCCTGCTGCTCGAGATCCGGCGGCCGCACCGCGGCGCCGTGGTGCTCGTGCTGCTGGCTCTGGCCGGGCTGCTGCGGCCCGAAGCCTGGGTGCTCAGCGGCCTCTACTGGCTGTGGCTCTGGCCGGCCCGCGACATGCGCGGTCGGGCACTGCTCGCGCTCCTGGTGGCCAGCGCGCCGGTGCTGTGGGCAGTCAGCGACTGGGCCGTGACCGGCGACCTGCTGCATTCCTTCCACGGCACCAGCGACCTGGCCGCGCAGCTCGACAGGCCGCGCAGTCCGGTCGTGGCGCCCTACTGGACGCTCAAGTTCTTCGCCTGGACGCTGCGCGAGCCGCTCGTGATCGGCGTCCCTGTCGGGCTCGTCTTCTGCTGGTTCTGCGCTCGTCGTCAGGGGTTCATCCTCTTCGGCGTGGCCACGCTGATGAGCCTCGTCTTCATCGCCACGACTGTCGGCGGCCTGCCGCTGATCGCGCGCTATGTGCTGACGCCCACGGTGCTGCTGGCGGTGATCTACGCGGCCGGGGTCTTTGGCTGGCGCACGCTCCCGGCTGATTTCCCCCGGCGCGAGATGTGGAAGTGGGTGGGGGCAGGCTCGCTTGCGCTGTCGATCGTCTTCATCCCGTGGTTCGTGCCGATCGCCCAGGATCAGGCGCGCAAGATCGAGAACTACCAGACGATCCAGGCCGACCTGCGTAGCCTCGGCGCGTCGAGCCGGCTGCAGGAGCTCTACGCGGTCTGCGGCCGCATCTCGACGACCGACCATCGCCCCGTGCCGGCGCTGCGTTACGAGCTGCAGGGCGCGCCAGGTT
>JBIQMF010000265.1:0-2119 GCA_044463545.1 Solirubrobacterales bacterium | reverse complement strand
CGTCGATGCGGTAGCGCACGCGCGCACTCTTGTTCTCCTGCGTCTCGAGGTGGATGTCCGAGACGCGTTGGCGCAGGGCATTGGTCAGGATCGACTCGAGCAGGTTCGCCGAAGCAGCCTCGTCCTGCTCCTCTTCGGCCTCCCGGTCGGCCTGCGCGGCGCTGGCGTCGTGGCTGGCCCGCTGCATGTCCGAGCGAGAGAGCTGCGAGAGCAGCTCTTCAAGCTGTTCCTCGGTCGTCAGTGCCGGGCGCACGTTGTTGCCCGTCATCAGCGCGATGTCGTCGAGCGCCAGCACGTTCGACGGCTCACTGATGGCCACGAGCAGCGTGTCGTCGTCGAGGTACTGCACCGGCACCGCGCGATAGCGCGTTGCGGTGTCGGCGCTGATGGCCTTCAGGGCGCGCTCCTCGAGCTCGAGTTCGCGCAGGTCGATGTAGGCAAGCTGGGTACGCGCAGCGATGGCCTGGGCCAACTCGTCCTTGCCGATGACGCCGCGCTCGAACAGCACCTGCCCGGTGGCCCGGCCGCGCTCGCGCGCCTCCTCGACGGCCGACTCGACCTCTGCCTCAGAGGCAAAGCCCAGCGAGACGATGATCTCGCCGATGCGCTTACCGACGAGCCCGGGCGCGGCGTTCTGGGCAGGAACCGCATCCGGCAGAATCTGCGGGATCGCAGCATCGCCGGCCGGCGATGCCAGTACGTCCTCTTGCCTCTTAGAACTCATCCCCTACTCGTCGGCTCAATCCTGCCATCACTTGACGAAACCCAAGCCTACGGGCTCGCCTCAAGATCTGCGCACGCGGCAATAGGCTTGACAGTCACCATGCAGCCGAACCCCGAGAACGACCGCGTCGAACTTGCCCTCTGCCAGGTCAATTCGCTCGTCGGCGACCTCGTCGGCAACGCCGACAAGGTGATCGCGCAGATTGCGCAGGCGCGGCAGAGCGGAGCCCAGCTCGTGCTCTTCCCGGAGCTCGTGCTCAGCGGCTATCCACCCGAGGATCTCGTTCTGCGCCAGGACTTTCTCGTGGCCGCACGCGCGCAGCTCGAGCGCGTTGCCTCACATTGCACCGACGTCGTGGCCTTCGTCGGCTACCCGATGGCCCACGCCGACGGCGTGGCCAACGCACTGGCCGTGCTGGCGGGCGGCGAGGTTGTGATGAGCTATCGCAAGCGCCTGCTTCCAAACTACGGCGTCTTCGACGAGCAGCGCTACTTCATCTCTGGCGACGAGGACGGCCTGGTGCTCATCGGTGACGTGCTCGTGGGGATCAGCGTCTGCGAAGACGCCTGGGCCGACGAGCCGGTGGTCTCGGGTCTGGCTCGTCGCGGGGCACGACTCGTGGTCAACGCCTCAGCGTCGCCCTTCCACATGGGCAAGGCTCGCCAGCGCGAGGAGATGCTCAGCTCGCGCGCCGCGCGACACGACCTTCCGATCGCCTACTGCAACCTTGTGGGCGGTCAGGACGAACTCGTCTTCGACGGTGCGAGCTCGGTGATCGCCGCCGACGGTCAGGTCGTCGCCCGCGCCGTCCAGTTTGAAGAGCAGTTGCTGCGCGCCAGCCTCGAGCTCACCCCCTCCCCTGCCCGCGTCGACCAGTCGCTGCCGCGCGTCGCGATGCCCGCAGGGAGCGCAGCGGCCAACACCCTGGCGCCCCAGGCCGACTCGACCGACCTCGAGACCTACGGCGCGTTGATGCTGGGGCTGCGCGACTACGTGGAGAAGAACGGCTTTCCCGGCGCCATCGTCGGGCTTTCCGGCGGTATCGACTCGGCGCTCGTGCTGGCGCTGGCCTGCGATGCCCTCGGCAGCGACCGCGTGACGTCAGTGATGATGCCTTCGCCCTACAACACGGCAGCCACCCGCAGCGACGCCGAAGAGATGGTCCGACGTCTCGGCTGCCCGGCCCATGAGCTGCCGATCGCACCGATGATGGAGGCCTTTGATTCTGCGCTGTCCGAGGTCTTCGCCGGCCGTCCACCCGACTCGACGGAGGAGAACATCCAGGCACGCATCCGCGGCACCCTGATCATGGCGCTCTCGAACAAGTTCGGCCACATCGTGCTGACCACCGGCAACAAGAGCGAGATGGCCGTCGGCTACTCGACGCTCTACGGC
>JBIQMF010000264.1:0-2119 GCA_044463545.1 Solirubrobacterales bacterium | reverse complement strand
ATCGCTCTCTAGAGGTCGTAGCGCTCGAGGTCGTCGGCCAGTTCGTCGCTGTCCCCGGACTCGCCCTCGGCCGCGGCCTCGGCCGGGCGACGGCTGCGACTCCAGCCAACGGCGCCGACGACGATGGCGCCCAGAGCGGCCGCCAGCGCGACGATCGGGACGACCCAGGCGGTGAGGTCAAATCCGCTCTTCTGCGGCACGGCCAGCACGGCCGTTCCGTATTCGGCGACGAGCGCCGCCTTGATCTCGTCCTTGCTTTCGCACTTGTCGGCACGCTCTCGGATGAAGTCGCGCTGGTCCTCGGACTGGGGGCCGCCGGCGTTCACGAGGGGTACGCCGCAGATCACGCACATCACCTCGTCCTGGATCTCAATGAGTGAGGTCTTGGGGCAGCTCGCGGCCTCGGCGGCCGGGGCCAGCACCACCGCCGAGATGGCGAGAAGGGCCAGCAGCGATGTCAGTCGCGCCAGCACCCTCAGCTGCCTCGCGGCTCGTCAAGGATCGGTGGCAGCACCGACTCGATCCAGTCGTCGTCGATCTGCATGCGCTTGAGCGCGGCGACCTTGCCGTCGCGGTCGATCACGAATGTCTCGGGCATGCGTCGCGTGCCGAAGTCGCGCGTGGCCTCAGTGCTCGAGTAGCGCAGGTTGGGGTAGGAGAGGTGGTGCTCGATGATGAACTCGTTGGCGTCCTTCGAGAGGTCGTCGACGTTGGCACCGATCACCACGAAGTCGCGATCCTTGTACTTCTGCGCGGCGCGCTCGATGGCCGGGGCCTCCTGCTTGCACGGCTCGCACCAGCTTGCCCAGAAGTTGAGCAGCACGACCTTGCCGCGGTACTCGGCCAGCGACACCAGCTTGTCGTCGTTGAGCATGCGCACCTGGCGCTCCGGCGCGGGCAGGCGCCTGCCTTCGGCCACCGCGTTGTCGTACTTGTTGCCGCCGGTCTCGATGGCCACGCCGTAGACGAGCAGG
This sequence comes from Solirubrobacterales bacterium, assembly GCA_044463545.1. Classification (GTDB taxonomy): domain Bacteria; phylum Actinomycetota; class Thermoleophilia; order Solirubrobacterales; family JACPNS01; genus JACPNS01. The sequence goes on along the minus strand of JBIQMF010000264.1, from coordinate 1,145 downwards.
CCGACGAGGAGCACCAGCAGCGCCAGCGCGACGAAGGTCCAGGGGGAGTGCTTTGGCTTGCCTTCTTCCATGCCGTCCCTGAGGGTAGATGGGGGCAGCGGGCCAGGGGCTGGCGACGCGGCGTCGGGCAGATCGGGCAGAATGGCGGTGACTGGTCCAGCGCTCATCCATTTCTTGGAGGAATCTTTGATGCTTGAGAAAACTTCACCCGGCAAGATCGCCGCTGCAGCCGGCGGACTGCTCCTGATCGTCTCGCTCTTTCTGAAATGGGCAGGCGTGGACCTCGGTGACCTTGGCAGCGCTGCCTCGGGAATCGCCAACGAGTTCGGCAGCAGCATGCCCAGCGGCGTCCAGGACCAGCTCAACAGTGCGCAGGAACGCATCAACGACGCCTCAAGCGCCAACGCCTTTGACATCTACGGCTGGCTGCCCTTCCTCTACATCGTGATCGGTGCGCTGGCGATCGTCCCCTTCGTGCTCGACGTTGCGGACCTCGAGGTCGAGCTGCCGTTCGACACCGCCTTCGTCGCTGGTCTCCTGTCGCTCGGCGGGATGCTGACGATGCTCGACTCGGCCGGCGACATGGCCTACGGCGGCTGGCTTGCGCTGCTGGCCTCGCTGGCAATCACGGTCGGCGGCTTCATGCAGACCACCGACGACGCCGCTGGCGGCTCGGGCAACGTGGCCTATGCACCGCCCGCAGCACCGCCTGCAGCAGCACCGCCTGCAGCAGCACCGCCCGCAGCAGCACCGCCAGCTGCACCGCCCGCAGCACCGCAGCCGGGGGCAACACCAGCCGCAGCGCCGCAAGCTCCGCCGCAGCCGGGAGCAGCGCCGCAACCGCCACAGGCCCCGCCGCCGCCAGCACCGCCGGGCGCCTGACCGCGAGCGCTCAAGCGATACCCGACGACGGTCGATTGCAACAGCATGCAGGCGCAGCAAGCAAACGGATTCGCCAGGTTCGGCGCCCTACTGCTGTTGTTCTCGTTGGTACTGCCGTACTTCAAGTTCTCGTTCGCGGGATTCATGGGCGAGAGCTGGAGGCTCGACGAGCTCGACCGCGAAGCGGCCGTCGTGATCCTCGTGGTCGCCGTGGTGATGTTGGCGCAGGTGCGCTTCGGCGATCGCCAGACGCGCTCCATGAT
>JBIQMF010000263.1:0-2124 GCA_044463545.1 Solirubrobacterales bacterium | reverse complement strand
GAGGGCTCGACGTAGGCCCCGACGTAGTTTCCGATCTTGCCGGGCGCCGGGGCAAAGTTCTTGCCGGCGTCCTCGAAGTTGTTGCGGCACTCGATGGCGTGGCCGCGCAGCTGGACGTCGTCCTGGCGTACAGAGAGTGGCTGGCCGGCCGCGATGCGGATGCCCTCCTTGACGATGTCGACGCCGGTCACCTCTTCGGTCACGCAGTGCTCGACCTGGACGCGGGTGTTCATCTCTAGGAAGTAGTACTCGTCGTCCTGCAACATGCCCTCGATCGTGCCGGCGCCGCGGTAGCCGACGGCCTTGGCGGCGTTGACGCCGATCTCGCCGATGCGCGCGCGCAGCTCGGGGCTGACGGCCGGGGCCGGGGCCTCCTCGACGAGCTTCTGGTGGCGGCGCTGCACCGAGCAGTCACGCTCACCGAGGTGGATCACATTGCCGTCGTTGTCGGCGATGATCTGCACCTCGACGTGGCGCGGGTTGGGCAGGTAGCGCTCGAGGTAGACGGTGCCGTCGCCGAAGAACTTCTCGCCCTCGCGCGATGCCCCCTCGAAGGCCTCTTCAAGCTCGTCCTCGGTCAGCGCGACGCGAAAGCCCTTGCCGCCACCGCCGCTGGCCGCCTTCACGGCCACGGGAAATCCGATGTCGGCATCGATGATCCTGCGCGCGTCCTCGACACTCTCGACGGGCTCGGTCGTGCCCGGCACGATCGGGACCCCGGCGCCGTCCATCAGCTCGCGCGCGTTGGTCTTGCTGCCCATGGCGTCGATGGCGCTGGGCGGCGGGCCGATCCAGACGATGCCCTCGTCCTGGCAGCGCTGGGCGAACTCGGCGTTCTCGGCCAGGAAGCCGTAGCCGGGGTGGATGGCCTCGGCGCCGCTGCGCTTGGCGACGTCGATGATTTTGTCGATCACGAGGTAGGTCTCGTTGCTGGCGCCCTCGCCGAGGGTGTAGGCCTCATCGGCGTGCGAGACGAAGAGCGCCTCCTTGTCGGCATCTGAGTAGACGGCCACTGAACCGACCCCCAGTTCCTTCAGGGCACGGAAGACACGGATCGCGATTTCGCCTCGGTTGGCGACAAGAACTTTGCTGAACATAGGCGCCGAAGATTATCGCCACAGGGCGATCAGCCGGGTTCTGAAGTTGAAGATCGCCTTTCCGAGACGGTCCAGAACTGAGCCGTCGGGCGGGAGCATGCCGAGCTGGCGGGCGAAGGACATCTGGTCATAGACGATGCGTGCCGTGAGGATCTTGCCGTCGGCGTAATGGAAGTGGTCGCTGCCGACCAGGCACAGACGGCTGCCGGTGGCACGGAATCCCATGAAGGGCCGCCCCGTGAAGGTGCCCGTGATCTCCCAGTGCACGAAGGCCTCCTCGCCCTGGGTGACAACGTGCAGCAGCCGCCACTGGATGTCCGGCAGTGCGGCGATCATGCCGCCGAAGAACTGGGCCAGCTCGTCCGGGCCACGCAGCTCGGCGTGCGGGAAATGGTCGACCGTCCGGTCGCTCCAGAGCTGGCGCAGCGAATCGATGTCGTGGGCGTTGAGGCGCTCGAATGTCCACTGCACGAGCTCGGCGGGCGTGGCGCCTTGGGGAGGGGCGGGGTGCATCCTGCGAGCAGCCTAACTGCGGGGCATCGGATAACGTCAGCCCGATGGGACTCTTCAAGAGCAACACCGACCCGACGCCGGGCGGCGGCCGCAGCGCCGGCGGGCCCGACCCGCTGGCGAAGGTGTCAGACCCGCGCCTCGCAGGGCTCAGGAGCAGCGGGCCGGTGCTGGGCGAGATCGACGTCACGAAGGTGATGATGAGCGGCCTCGCAGCCAGCGCGACGATCACATCGCTGCGCCGTCTCAGCGAGCTTGAGGATGTCCAGCAGCGCTTTGACTTTGAGCTTGCGGTCGAGCCCGAGGAGGGCGAGACTTTTGACGCGCGCGCCGAGCAGGCCGTGGCCGAGGACTACCTCTCGCTGGCGGTTGCCGGACAGCGCGTGCGCGTCAAGTGCGACCCCGACGAGCCGCAGCTGGTCTGGATCGACTGGGCCGGATCGGCCGCCGGCTGAGCTGCGCCAGCGCCGGGCTAGGCCGGGCTCTGCACGCGTTCGCGGCGCAGCGCCGGGTTCTC
>JBIQMF010000262.1:0-2125 GCA_044463545.1 Solirubrobacterales bacterium | reverse complement strand
GTGCTCGACGTCGGTGCCGGCCGTCGGCTCGGTGATGCAGAAGGCCATCAGTTGCGGGTGCGCGTCGCCAGCGCTCCTGGCGGCCTCTTTGACTGCGCCGTCCCAGTAGGCCGGGCCGCCCAGGAGCAGCGGCATGGCGCCGAGCGAGTGCGCGCCGAAGAGCGTGGCAAAGCCGGCACAACCGGCCGCGATCTCTTCGATCACGAGCGCGGCCCGCAGGCAGGCGTAGTCGACGTCGCCGCCGGCGGCGCGCGGCGTGATGATGTTGAGCAGGCCGAGCCGCGCGCCTTCGCAGACCACGTCCCAGGCCAGGGTTCCAGGGTGTTCATACATCCTGCGGTCGATCTCGAGCGCGCGCGGTCGGATCGTCTGGCGGGCGAAGCTGCGGGCGCTCTCGACATCTGCCTCCACTGCCCGGAGCCTGCGGCCGCGCAGCAGCGCGTGCCCGGCGATGCGCGGTGCCATCTCGAGCAGCGCTCCGCCGTTCTTGAGGTCGGTGTCGGCGCTTTGGATGAGCATCGCCAACTCCTCAGGCCGCCAGCTGGATCATGCGCGCAGTGATGTTCTGCGGCCCGTAGAGGATCCCGATGATCGACGGGATGTAGGAGGCTGCGATCGAGCGCGTCGAGATCAGTGTCTCGGCAAGCTCGCGCGCGATCGGGTGCTTGCTGCCGAGCGTCAGCTCGGCAGCTCCCGGGGTCAACGAGCGACCCGAGCGCTCGGCGTGCAGCTTGAACTCGCCGCGCTGCGGCTGGCCGTCCTGGTAGACGTTGGTGAAGAGCTGGATCTGCTCGCGCCGCACGCTCCGGAGCTTCGGGACCTTCAGCGAAAGGATGAGTTCGTCGTCTTCGGAGAGGTGACAGATGCGACTGTGCACATCTTCTTCGAAGTCGATCGGCGTGACGAACTTGGGGAAGTTCCACAGCTGCCGGCCGGAGCGCAGCGCGAGGTCTGTGGTGACGGGCAGGTGGTGGACGTAGACCTCGATTTGTCCACCGAGCACGCCGCCCAGCATCTTCTGCATCGGCAGTCCTGAACTCTGGCCGGGTGGCGCCAGGATGATGCCGATGGCCAGCTCGTTGTAGGTGCCGACGTCGCTGTCGCGGTACTCGAAGCAGGTGATCGTGACGGCTCCGACTCCCGGCGCGACACGCGCCGGTCGCAGGCGACGGTCGGGCAGGATCTTCTTCAGGCGCGAGAGGCGGGCGGCGAAGACGCCGGTGATGGCTTCGCCGTCGCGATAGAAGATCGGCAGCTTGACGAGGTCGCCGTCGAGATCGATCTCGGCCTGGGCGACGTCGTCAAAGAACTCCTGCGGGTGCATCTTGCCTTGCTCCTTGTTGTGGGGAAGCAGTCGCACGGGACGAACGCGCGACTCACAACCGTTACATCGATCGATGTAATCTTGTTCGCACAACTATACACCCGCCAGAGCAGTTTGTCGAGGCCTCTGGGAGATTGGTCCTGCGCGTCGCCTGAGCCGTCAGGCGCGTCGGCAGAAGGCGAGGCCGAACAGTTGCTCGGCGTCGCGGAAGAGTTCGACGAGCTGAAGCCCGCTGGCGGCGAGATCGCGCTCAAGCCGCTGGCGCGTGAACTTGCTCGATATCTCGGTGCGGATCTCTTCGCCGGCCGCCATCGGCACGACGAGGTCGAGCGCCGGGATCGTCACGCTGTGCTCAGTCGTCGCGCGCAGACGGATGTCGACCCATTCGTGCTGGTGGTCGAAGAAGGCAACGTGCTCGTACTGCGCCACCGGGAAGTCGGCACCGAGTTGTGCGTTGACCACGTGCAGGACATTGCGGTTGAACTCGGCCGAGATCCCGGCCGAGTCGTTGTAGGCGCGCTCGATGACCGGTGCATCCTTCACGAGGTCGAGGCCGATCAGCAGGTGGTCGTCGGCGTCAAGCAGGGCCGCGAGTTGGCGCAGAAAGTGGCGACGGCTGCCGGGCATGAGGTTGCCGATGGTGCTGCCGAGGAAGACCACGAGGCGCGGTCCGACCGGCCGGGGGATGAGTCCGAGGTCGCGCTCGAAGTCGCCAGCGATCCCGTGCACGGCGATGTTGTGGGTGAGCGCGAGCTCATCTGCCAACTGCTCCACCGTCTCGGCGCAGAAGTCGAGCGGCAC
>JBIQMF010000261.1:0-2138 GCA_044463545.1 Solirubrobacterales bacterium | reverse complement strand
GAAGGTGAGCTCGACGCCGCTGACCTCACGACCGCCGTAGGTTGCCGGGAAGCTGAAGGCGACGTGCCCGTTGACGGAATCCTCGACGGGTCCGGTGAAGAATTCGCCGTCGGGCATGTTGTGGGTGCCGACGCAAGGGATGAACTTACGGCCCTCGATACCCAGGGTGATGTCGGTCCCCGGGGCCGTGATGTGCACCTCCTTGTGACCTTCAATCCACTCGGCCAGGCGCTTGACCATGTCGCTCTGGCGCTGCCACGCCGTCAGCGGCTCGGGGTCGGTGGCAAGGCACGCGCCATAGAAGAAGTCCTCGTACTCGGGCAGGCTGAGCCCGGCCTCGGCCGCATAGGCCTGGGTCGGGAAGAGCGTCAGCGACCAGTTGTACTCGCCCGAGGCAGAGCGCTGCATCGACGCGTCCATCAGCGGCTTGCGCGCAGCCGAGACCATCGATTGTTTCATCGGATCGACGTTCGAGAGCGCGCGCGGGTTCGTGTCGGCCATGATCACGATGCGGTTGTCGATGTTCTCGTAGATCCACTCCTGCGTCGGGGCGATCCAGCGCAACTGTTCGTCTGAGGCGTACTTGTAGAAAGCGCTGGCCTGCTCTGTCAGGGCCAGCTGGACGATCGGCAGGCCTCCGGCCTTGAGCACCTCTTCATAGACGGACTGCACCAGTGGCTCGGCGGCGACTTCCGACTGGATCACACACGTCTCCCCCGGCTTCACGCCGGTTGAGTAGTTGACGAGGATCTGGGCCAGCGCTTCGATGCGTGGGTCTCTCATGGTCAGCTCACCTTCTGTTGGAGGAAGTCCTGGTGGATCGTGCGGTCTTTCGTGAGTTCGGGGTGAAACGTACATGCCGTGACGCCGCCGGCCCGCACACCGACGGGCTCGCTGTCGATTCTGGCGATCACCTCGACGCCTTCGCCGATGCGGGTGAAGCGCGGCGCGCGGATGAAGACGCCGCAGAACGACGGCCGCCCGCTGAGCTCCACCTCGCCCTCAAAACTGTGGATCTGGCGCCCCCAGGCGTTGCGCTCGGCCGTCACGTCGAGCAGACCGAGGTGCGAATCAGAGACGAGGATCGCGCCTGCGCACGTGGCCAGCAGCGGGCGACCCGAGGCGACGAGATCGCGGATCGGCTGTGCCAGACCCTCGCGCTCGATTCCGAGACTCATCGTCGTCGATTCTCCGCCGGGCAGGACGAGCGCGTCGAGCGCGGCCAGCTGATCCGGGGTACGGACTTCGCTGCACCTGGCGCCCAGCTCCGTGAAGGCTGCAATGTGGTTGCTGAAGCCGCCCTGCAGCGCCAGCACGCCGATGTGCGGTGCGCTCACCAGCCGCGGCCGGCGAACTGCTTCTCCTCGGCGAGCTTGCCGCTCTCGAGTCCGGGCATCGCCGCACCGAGGCCTTCCGAGGCGGCCAGCACGCGGGCGGGGTCCGCAAAGTGAGTCGTTGCCTCAACGATCGCCGCGGCACGCTTGGCCGGCTCGTCGGATTTGAAGATGCCGGAGCCGACAAAGACGCCCTCGGCACCAAGCTGCATCATCAGCGCCGCATCGGCAGGTGTGGCGATGCCACCGGCGACGAAGAGCACGACCGGCAGCGAGCCCTTCAGCGCGACATCACGCACGACGCTGAGCGGCGCGCGCAGCTCCTTGGCCGCCGCGGCAAGTTCGTTCTCGTCGAGCACCGAGAGCTGCTTGATCTGCGAGCGGATCTCGCGGATGTGCCGCACGGCCTCGACGACGTCACCGGTGCCGGCCTCACCCTTGCTGCGGATCATCGCGGCGCCCTCGCCGATGCGGCGCAGCGCCTCGCCAAGGTTCGTGGCGCCGCAGACGAACGGCACCTTGAAGGCCCACTTGTCGATGTGGTTGACCTCGTCGGCCGGGGTCAGGACCTCCGACTCATCGATGTAGTCGACTTCGAGCGCCTCGAGCACCTGGGCCTCGGCGAAGTGACCGATGCGGGCCTTGGCCATCACCGGAATCGTCACGGCCTCCTGGATACCGCGGATCATCTCCGGGTCGCTCATGCGCGCGACGCCGCCGTCTTTACGGATGTCCGAAGGGACGCGCTCGAGCGCCATCACGGCCGCGGCGCCGGCCGCCTCGGCAATGCGCGCCTGCTCGGCG
>JBIQMF010000260.1:0-2141 GCA_044463545.1 Solirubrobacterales bacterium | reverse complement strand
ACGCGCCCCGAGTGGACCTACGCCGACTTCGGCGCGCTCACAACCGGCGCAGTTGTTGCCCCGATCTACCCCACCAACTCGGCCGAAGAGGTCGAGTACGTGCTCAACCACGCCGAGTCGAAGGTGCTCTTCGTCGAGGACGCAGCCCAACTTGAGAAGGTCGGCACGATCCGCGCCAACACGCCCGCGCTCGAGCTCGTCGTCCTCATCGACCCTGGCGCCGGCGACCTCGACGGCGCCATCACCTTGGAGGAACTGAAGGCCCAGGGCAAGACGATCAGCGACGCCCAGTACGAGGAGCGCGTCGCCGCGATCAAGCCCGAGGACCTCTGCACGATCGTCTACACCTCCGGTACGACCGGCCCGCCCAAGGGCTGCATGATCACGCACGAGAACTTCCGCAACACGACGACGATGGGTACGGCGACGATCGCCGATGTCGACGCCGAGCACGGTGAGAGCGTCTACCTCTTCCTGCCGCTGGCCCACGTCTTCGCGCGGCTCACGCAGTTCGTGGTGATGGACTTCGGCGGCACGCTGATCTTCTGGCGCCGCGACCCGCAGCTCATCGTGCCCGACCTGATCGAGACCAAGCCCGAGTCGCTGCCCAGCGTGCCGCGCATCTTCGAGAAGATCTACGCCCTGGCCAACGCCACGGCGGCGCAGAAGAGCCCCGAGGAGCAGGAGCTCTTCCACAAGGCGATCGAGGTCGGCAAGCAGGTACGCGCGCTGCAGGAAGCCGGCGCCGATGTGCCGGCCGAACTGCAGGCAGCCTTCGACCGCGCCGACGAGGCCGTCTACAACAACGTCCGCCAACTCTTCGGCGGTCGCCTCAAGCGCGCCGTCACAGGGGCGGCGCCGATCGCCAAGGAGATCCTCGAGTTCTTCTACGCCTGCGGCATCCCCGTCTACGAGGGCTACGGCATGACCGAGACCTCGACGCTGACGAGCGCCAACAACGCCGTCAACGGCCACAAGTTCGGCTCGATCGGCCGGCCCGTCAACGGCGTCACCGTCGGCATCGCCGAGGACGGCGAGATCCTCGTCAAGGGAGCCAACATCTTCCAGGGCTACTACAAGGATCCAGAGGCCACGGCCGAGACCATCGACAAAGACGGCTGGCTGCACACCGGCGACCTTGGCTACATCGACGAGGACGGCTTCATCTTCATCAACGGCCGCAAGAAGGACATCATCATCACGGCCGGTGGCAAGAACCTGACCCCGGCCAACTGGGAGAACGCGATGAAGCAGTCGCGCTGGGTCTCGCAGGCGGTGATGTACGGCGACCGTCGCCCCTACCCGACGGCTCTGGTCACGATCGACCCCGAAGAGGCACCTGCGCTGCGCGCCGAACTCGGACTCGACGAGGGCGCCACGCTGCACGACAACGAGCAGGTGATCGCGCTCATCAACTCGATCAATGACGAGGTCAACAAGAAGTTCGCCCAGGTCGAGCAGGTCAAGAAGATCGCAATCCTCGACCACGATCTGGCGATCGAGACGGGTGAGCTGACCCCGTCGATGAAGGTCAAGCGCAACGTCGTGCACGAGCGCTATGCCGACATCTACGACGCGCTCTACAACGCGTAGGTTGCCGCAGCTTTGCCCGCCAGTGCGTGTTTGATGATGCGACGGATGTTCCCGAGCAGTTCAAACACGCCCTGGCGCCTTGCTCTGGTCTGCTGCGCTCTGTCGATCGGCCTGCTGGCACCGACCAGCGCGCAGGCCGCCAGCCGCAGCGACGTCAAGCGCGCGATGATGTCGCTCTCCGGCGCCGCCGGCGCATACGCCTGGAACATCACCGACAAGAAGGCCGTTGCCGGCCGCGCGCAGGGGCGCGCGCGCATCATCGCCTCGAACGCCAAGCTCTACACCGGCGCAGCAGCGTTGCGGCGCTTCGGCACGGGCGGTCGCTTCGCCACGGCCGTCTACAGCGACGGCAAGGTCAGCGGCTCGACCCTGAAGGGCGACATCTACATCCGTGGCGGCGGCGACCCGCTGTTCGGAAACGCCAGCTACGTGACGCGCAATTTCGGCTCGCGCGCGACGCTCGAAGCGCTGGCCGACGAGCTCAGGAGCACGGGCATCCGCCGCGTCACCGGCGGCGTCTACGGCGACGAGTCGGCATTTGACAGCCG
>JBIQMF010000259.1:0-2167 GCA_044463545.1 Solirubrobacterales bacterium | reverse complement strand
GCGGCACCTCCTACTCGGGCTGGGCGCGCAACAGCGACATCGGCGGAGTGCTTGGCGGGCTGATCGTCAACAAGGGCTTCGTACGCGGTCGCTACCAGGCCAACCCTCCTGCATTTGCGGCGCAGCGCCTGCGCGCCGCGCTCTCGGCCAGGGGTGTCAAGGTCGGCTCAAAGACCGGCGCACGAAAGGCCCCGAAGGACGCAGAGCGCCTGGCCGCCGTGCGCTCGTTGCCGATGAGCGCGCTGGTGCGCCAGATGAACAAACCTTCAAACAACTACCTGGCCGAGATGCTGGTCAAGACGCTGGCCTTGCCGACGGCCGCGGCCGACGATGACGCCGACGGCGGCGAAGTGCCGCTGGGCGCCAAGCGCGGAACGACTGCGCGCGGCACGGCTGCGGCGCGCTCCTTCTCGCGCAAGTTCGGCGCCCAGGTACGCCTGGCCGACGGCAGTGGCCTCTCGCGCAGCAACCGCGCCGCGCCGCGCGAGCTCGTCGACCTCTTGCGCGGCATGCAGACGACTTCGGCCTACGCCGACTTCAAGGCGTCGCTGCCGATCGCCGGCGTCGACGGGACGCTGGCCAGCCGGATGCGCGGCACGGCGGCCTACAGGAAGTGCCAGGCCAAGACGGGCACGCTGAGCAACGTGGCGACGCTCTCGGGCTACTGCACAACCGCTGGCGGCGACACCGTGGCCTTCTCGATCCTGCAGAACTCGGTCTCGCCAGGCCTTGCGCGCGCCCAGCAGGACCGCGTGGTGCGGCTGATCGCCGCGCTGCGATAAGAACGCGGCCGCAGCGGCCGGGCCGCCCGCCGCGAGGCTGCGTGCGGTCAAGCTGCCAGTAGTTCTTTGAGTGTGTCCTCGTCGAGTACGGGGATCTCGAGGCGCTGGGCCTTCTCGAGCTTTGAGCCGGCCTCGGCCCCGGCGACGACGTAGTCGGTCTTCTTGCTCACGGAGCTCGTGACGCGACCGCCGGCGTCCTCGATCAGTTCGCGCGCCTGGTCGCGCGTCATGCTCGGCAGCGTGCCGGTGAGCACGAAGGTCTTGTCCTTCAGCGGGCCCTCAGAGGACCCGGGCGCCTCGCCCACGAGCTGCAGCCCGGCTGCGCGCAGCCGCTCGATCAGCTCGATCTCGTCGGCGTCGGCCAACTGGCCGGCGATGTTCTCGGCAAGGATCGGCCCAATGCCGCTGGTTTCGGCGATCGACTCCACACTGGCCGCGGCCAAGGCGTCGATCGAGCCGAAGCGGCGCACGAGGTTCTTGGCGTTGACGGCCCCAACGCCCTGGATGCCGATGCCGAAGAGCACCCGCCAGAACGGCTGCTGCTTGCTGGCCTCGATCGAGGCCAGGAGGTTGTCGACCGAGGTCTCCTTGTAGCCGGGCTGCTCGAGCAACTCCTCGCGCCGCAGGTGCAGCTCGTAAATGTCGGCCAGGCTGTCGAACCAGCCCCACTCGAGAAACTGCTGCACCTGCTTCTCGCCCAGCCCGTCGATGTCCATGGCGCCGCGGCTGACGAAGTGCTTGAAGTGCTGGAAGCGCTGGCCGGGGCAGCCGCGACGGTTGGGGCAGAGTGTCCACTCGTCGGTCTTCACGGTGGCCGTGCCGCAGGCCGGGCAACTGGCCGGTGGATGCGGGGGCTCAGCGCGGCGTTTGTCGGCCACCGCTTCGGGCGTGGGGCCGACAACGCGCGGGATCACGTCGCCGGCGCGCGTGACGATCACCTCGTCGCCCTGGCGGATGTCCTTGGCCAGCAGGTCGACCTCGTTGTGCAGCGTCGCGTGCTGGACAGTCACGCCGGTCACGTTCACGGGCTCGAGCACGGCCAGCGGCACGAGTCGCCCGGTGCGGCCGACATTCCACTGGATCTCGAGCAGCTTCGTGCGCGCCTCCATCGGCGGGAACTTCCAGGCGATGGCGCCGCGCGGCTCGCGACCGGCCACCCCGGCTCGGCGCATCAACTCATTGCTGTTGACCTTGACGACGGCGCCGTCGATCTCGTAGTCGAGCTGCTCGCGGCGCTCCTCCCAGCTTCGGCAGGCCGCAAGCGCGGCGTCGATGTCGCCGGCCACGACAAAGTCGTTGATCGGGAAGCCCCAACTGGCCAGTTGCTCGAGCTGCTGGGCGTGCGTGTCGAACTCGACGCCGTCGGTGACGCCCAGCGCGTAGGC
>JBIQMF010000258.1:0-2186 GCA_044463545.1 Solirubrobacterales bacterium | reverse complement strand
GAAGACATTTGCCGGGCAATGACAACAAGAAAACCCGCAGCGATGCGGGTTTTCTGCTTTCTGGGCGCGTGCCGCCAGCAGCCGTCGCACCGGAGCAGCAGATGCTCCAGCTGGCGACCCCGCCGGGACGCCAGCTTGATGATCTGTCGCGCAAGCGAGTCCGGGCGCTCCTCGCCCTGACGAGGTACCGCCCGGTACTTCGGTGAGCTACCAAATCTTCCGCGCTGGTGGACAACGGTTCGATGGGTCGACACCCCAAGAACGACACCCCAAACCCATTGTCGAACTTGACCGCGGGGCCTCATGCACTGGACGCCGAAACGCGATAGAACTGATGCGTCCAGAAAGTCCCGCCGCGGGACTGGGCGGACAGACTGGTCCAGCAACGAACGAAAGACTTCCGCAAACAAAGGGGGAAAGGTCAGATGCCAGAGCTCAGCCCAACAATCTTCGGACTCGTAGTGATCGCAGTCGTCGGTCTGATGGTGATCGTCCCGCGTGTCCGGGCACGCAAGCACCACCCGACGCAGCACGAGATGTACTTCGGGGAGCAGACGGGCGGCAGCGGTGCACCCGGCGCTCCGCGCGCCACTTCGCCGACGCGGCTGGCCGAGACGGAAGGTGCGGCGGCCGAATCTGAGGCCCCGGCTCCGCTGAAGCTGCCGCTCTGACGCGGCGCTCAGCCGGGCGGAGGCTCCCGGGGGGAGGGTCTTCCGTGCGACAGGCTCGCCGCGCCCCGCGGCTCAGCGCGGGGCCAGCGATGCCACCAGCATCGACCAGAACTGCTCGTAGGCGGCGTCGAGATCGAACGCTCCCGGCGCCGTGAGCCAGTCGAAGGTCATGCCGCGCACGGCGCCGATGATGAGCGACGCATTGGTGTCCTGGTCGATGGCGGGGTCGATCTCGCCGGCTTCGACGCCCTCATCCCACCAGTGGCGGCCGAGCTCGCGCCAACGGCGGTGCAGCGCGGCGAACTCCCGATCGATCGTGTTGCGCGGATCGGCCGCCTCGGACATCAGGCGGTAGAGCAGCAGCAGGTGGGTGGGGCGCTCCTTGGCCAGCTCGAGGTGGGCGAAGATGATTGCTCTCAGCGCAGTGAGACCGCGCTTGCCGGCGATTGCGGGGGCGACGACGCCCTGCTCCCAGTCGCGGATGTGCGCCTCGATCACGGCGGCCAGCAGGTTCTCCTTGGAGCCGAAGTGGTGGTTCACGAGGCCTCGGCTGACGCCGGCGCGGGCGCCGATCTCGGCGACGCTGCTGTCGTGATATCCGCGCTCGGCGAAGAGTGCTGAGGCGGCCTCGATGAGCGCTGCGCGGGCGGCGTCGGCGCGGTCCTGTCGCTGGGATCTTGTGGCGGCTTCCATCGTCGGTCACCAGGACGTTACTATCTGACTTGCTGAACGCTCAACAAGCGAAATCAATCTTTCCCCAGGAGAAGCATCTGATGGCAAAGGCAGCAAACCGCACTTTCGTGATCGGTGTCGGCATGACCAAGTTTGAGAAGCCGGGCGCGAAGGAGTGGGACTACCCCGACATGGTGCTCGAGGCCGGCACGAAGGCGCTCGAGGACGCCGGCATCGACTACAAGGAGATCGAGCAGGCCTACGTCGGCTACTGCTACGGCGACTCGACGGCCGGGCAGCGCGCCATCTACGGCCTCGGCCTCACGGGCATCCCCGTGGTCAACGTCAACAACAACTGCTCGACCGGCAGCAGCGCGCTCTACATGGCTCGCCAGGCCGTCAAGGGCGGGCTTGTCGACTGCGCCATCGCCGTCGGTTTCGAGAAGATGGAGAAGGGCTCGCTGGGGGCAAAGTTCCTCGACCGCACGAACCCGATGGACAAGCACGTGATGACGATGATCGAAGGCCGTGGCGGCTGGGAAGAGGCGCCGCCCGCGCCGCAGATGTTCGGCAACGCCGGCCGCGAACACATGGAGAAGTACGGCTCCAAGCCCGAGCACTACGCCTGGATCGGCTGGAAGAACCACAAGCACTCGGTCAACAACCCTTACGCCCAGTTCCAGGACGAGTACACGATCGAGGAGATCAAGGAGGCCAAGGAGATCCACTCGCCGCTGACGAAGCTGCAGTGCTCGCCGACCTCTGACGGTTCGGGTGCCGTGATCGTCGCCAGCGAAGACTTCGTCGAGCGCCACAACCTCTGGGACCAGGCAGTTGAGATCG
>JBIQMF010000257.1:0-2218 GCA_044463545.1 Solirubrobacterales bacterium | reverse complement strand
ATCGACGCCGGCGTGGCGTTGATGTTTGACGGCGTGAGCGCCTGAGGCGAATCCCGGCAGCCGCTCAGCGGTACGTCAAGAGTTCGCGGTGCGCATCAAACCAGGGGTGCGCGTTCCACGTCACAAGACTCGTACCGCTGCGACCGGCGACGATCTTCGTCTCCGAGCAGTTGGCGCAGGTGCGGTTGAGCCGCATCCACCCGTCGGAGTCGACCCCCAGCAACTCCGCCGCCACGGCGCTGACCGGTCCGCCGGAGGTGAACACGAGGATGCTGCGCGCGTCGGTGCGCGCCGCGAGCGCCGCGAGTCCGGCCGTGACGCGCTGGGCGAAGTGCTGCCAGGGCTCGGCGTACTCGTTGTCATGCTGACCTGAAGTCCAACGCTGGAGCGCGGCATCAAAGACCAGTTGGAACTGGTGCCGCGGGTCGCCGCGACGCGCGAGGTCGGCCACCATCACGGTCTTCGAGCGATAACTGGGTTTGTGTCGCACGATCACCTCCTCGTGGTCGAACTCATCCCAGCAGTCCTCGAGCACAAGTTCGGGCTCGAGCCCCATCGCCTCCACGGCCGTCTCGGCCGTCTGGCGGTGGCGCTGCATGGCGCCGCAGATCACGAGGTCGGCGTCCACCCCACGACGCTTCAACGAGCGACCGAGCAGGCGCGCCTGCTCGAAGCCGACATCGGACAGCTGGTCGTAGTTCTTCAGCCCGAACGACGCCTGGCCGTGACGGATGAGCCGGATCACGGCCATCAGCGCATCGCCTTCTTCGCCCGCGCGTGCAGGAACCATGTCGCCAGCCAGAAGTGCCGGAAGCGTGGGTTGGTGGTCGCGCCCTCGTGGTAGCGCTTGTAGATCTGCTGGATGATGGCCGCCAGACGGAAGTAGCCGTAGACCTCGTAGAAGCGGAAGTCTGGCGCGTCAAGCCCGCTGCCTTCGAGGTAGCGCTCGACCAGCTGCTCGCGACTCAGCATCCCCGGCAGGCTCGACGGTTGCATGCGGAACTGTTCGGCGAGCCCCCTTGCACCCGGCTCGACCCAGTAGGCCAGGGTCGCGCCGAGATCCATCAGCGGGTCGCCCAGAGTCGCCATCTCCCAGTCGAGCACGGCGACGATGCGCGTCGGGTCCTCGGGGTCGAGCACGACGTTGTCGAGCCGCCAGTCGTTGTGGATGATGCAGGTACGGACGTCGTCGGGCTGATTCTCGGCCAGCCAGCGCGTGACCTTCCTGAAGCTCGGAACGTTGCGTGTACGCGCAGCCTCGTAGCGGCGCGTCCAGCCTTCGATCTGGCGACCGACGTAGCCCCCGACGCGGCCGAGATCGGCCAGCCCGGCCTGCGCCGGGTCGACGGCGTGCAGGTCCACGAGGCGGTCGACCCAGCCGCTTGAGAGGGCGCGCGCCGCTTCGGGCTCGAGCGTCATGCCGCGCGGCAGGTCCTTGCGCAGGATGATCCCGGGCACCTTCTCCATCACATAGAAGTCGCGGTCCATCACATCGCGGTCATCGCAGAACGCGATCATCTCAGGCACCCATGGGTAGACCGGCGCCAGCTGCCGCTGCACCGTGAACTCGCGGCGCATGTCGTGACCGGACTTCGGCAGCTCGCCGCCGGGCGGCCGCCGCAGGATCAGCTCGCGGTCGGGATAGGTCAGCTGATAGGTGAGGTTTGAGGCGCCGCCGGGGAACTGCCGCACGGTCGGCTGTCCCGACAGCGGTGTCTGTTCTTTGAGGAAGGCGTCGACAACGGCGACGTCAAAGGCATCCTCGTCGCGCACGTCACCCGCCTGGTCCAGTGGAGCACTGCTCATCGACAGCGCCAACTAGGACTGCTCGGCGCGGTACTTGCGCAGCTCGATTCGTGCAATCACGCCGCGGTGCACCTCGTCCGGGCCGTCGGCCAGGCGCAGGACACGAGCGTTGGTCCAGGCCGCCGCCAGCGGGAAGTCATTTGAGAGCCCGCCGCCGCCGTGGATCTGCATCGCCATGTCGATGACCTCCTGCGCCATGTTCGGTGCCGCGACCTTGATCTGCGAGACGGCCGAGAGCGCACCGGCGAGGCCCCGCGCGTCGATCAGCCATGCGGCGTTGAGCACGAGCAGGCGAGCCATGTCGATCTTGATGCGCGCGTCTGCGATGCGCTCGCGGTTGCCGCCGAGGTTGGCCAGCGGCTTGCCGAAAGCCTCGCGCTCCAGCGCACGCCGGCAGGCCAGCTCAAGCGCC
>JBIQMF010000256.1:0-2227 GCA_044463545.1 Solirubrobacterales bacterium | reverse complement strand
CCTCTTGCGTTCTGGGGGCGTCAACTGTGGACTGGTTTTCTGCGCTGCGGGCAGGCCGCGCCCACCGCAGGGCCCACGCCGGCGCAGCCGAAGGCGCCCGGCCGGGTATCGTCCACACCACGATGACGACCTTCGACGAACTCAACACCCTCAGCTCGCGGGAGCTGCACGATCGCGCCACCGAGCGCGCCCGGAAGCACGTCGACCTCGGCTTCTACTGGGACCTGCTCAAGGTGCTGCCGGCCGCAGAGGCCGCCGTCGGCAACGAGGACCAGGCCTCTGCCGACATCTTCAAGATCGGCTCGTTGCTGCGCGACTTCTTCGAGGCCGAGGACGGCAGCGATCACCTCGACGCGCTGCGGCCCTTCTTCATCGAGTATCTCGAGAAGCACCCCGACTGACGTCGGCGCTGAAGGCCAAGAGTTCAGCGACGTGCAGGTCGGTCATGCCGACGTGCGGATCGGTGTGCACCAGCAGCGTCGGTTCGCTGCGTGAGTCGGCCCACGAGACGCAGGCCTCGTTGAGCCCGTCGTCGATCCAGGCTGCGGCGCACCCTGCGGCGCGCGCCGTCAGCTCCTCGAGTTTCCAGTGACCGCTGCCGTCGGTCGAAGGGCGCGTCGCAAAGTCGATCACCTCGAGCTCTCCGGGCAGGCCCAGCATGTGCACGAGGTGGTCGTTGGCGCGCTCGCCCCAGCCAGTCGCCCAGAGCGATTCAAAGCCCGCAAGCAGTCGCCTGACACGTGGCCCCATGGCCGACGGGATGTGGTGGGGGATGCCGTCGACGAGGAAGAGATCACCCGGATCGGCCTGGGCCTGGTCGAATCCGAAGACGCTCAGCACCCCGTCGACGTCGAGAAAGAGGATCGGTCGTTCGGCCACGCCGCAAGCGTAGTTCGGGCGGGGCGCTAAAGCCGCCTGCGTCTGCGCTCGATATGAGCAGCACGCAGCTCGGACGCGCATCAGGCGCGGCAATCGGCAGCTGCGACCTGCGCCGAGCGGGCGCGGGGGAGGACCAAGGACCAAGGATGGGGCTGACAGATCTACAGCTGGGCGTGGCACTGGCGCTGCTCTGCGCCGTCGCCACGAACCTCGGTTTCCTGCTCAAGCACCGCGGCGCCACCGAGGCCCCGGCCGTAGATTTCCGTCACCCGCTGCAGAGCGCCGCAGGCCTTTTCCGGCGCCCGGCCTTCGCATTGGGCTGGGTCGTGGCCGCGGGCGGACTCTTCCTGCACATCGCGGCGCTCTGGTTTGCGCCGATCTCGGTCGTGCAGGCCACGATCTCGGGCGGCCTCGTCTTTCTTGCCGTGATGGCCGAGCGCTTCTTCGGTCTCAGCCTCGGCCGCCGTCAGTGGGCCGGGGTGTTGCTGACGGCCGCGGGTCTCGTGCTGCTGGCGCTGACCGTGCGCCACTCGGGTGGCCACCAACGCTTCTCGCTGACCGGTCTCATCCTCTTCGAGGGCTCGGCCCTCGCCGTCGGCATGCTGCTGTTGGCCGGCCCGCGCTTCAGCTCGGTCCATCAGCACCACGGGCTGATGCTCGCGGCCGCCTCGGGCATGTTGATCGGCGTCAGCGACATCGCGATCAAAGCGATGACGAACATCGCCGGCGCCAGCGGTGTTGCCGAGGCGCTGCTCTCGCCCTGGCTGCTGCTGGCCGTGTCGCTGGCGATCGTGGCCTTCTTCTCGGTCGCACGTGCCTTTCAGATCGGCGAGGCCGTGCCGGTCGTGACGATGATCGGCGTCGCCGCCAGTGTCGTGCAGATCGTCGGCGGGATTGTGGTCTTCAATGATCCGCTGCCGGGAGATGCGCTCGGCGTCGTCCTGCAGGCGGCCGGATTCGCTTTCGTGATCGTCGCCGCGGCGCTGATTCCGGCGCCCACGCGCGTCGCCGCACCGCAAGCCGTCTAGCGGCCGCAGCACTGTCTGAGCGGGTTTGCCGCACACACACTTCGCCACTGCGTTGACCACTGCGCTACCATTCGCCGCCGTATGCCAAGCATCAATCAGTTGGTCCGCAAGGGCCGCAAGAAGCCCAAGAAGAAGATTTCCACCCCCGGTCTGAAGCAGATCAAGGGTGGGCACACCAAGCAGGCCGCTCCTCAGCGCCGCGGTGTCTGCACGCGTGTCTACACGACCACGCCGAAGAAGCCGAACTCGGCGCTTCGCAAGGTCGCCCGTGTGCGTCTGACCAACCAGATGGAAGTCACGGCATACATCCCCGGCGAAGG
>JBIQMF010000255.1:0-2233 GCA_044463545.1 Solirubrobacterales bacterium | reverse complement strand
TGAAAGAGCGCGAGAAGATCACCAACCACGACGTCGCCGCCTTCGTCGACGTGATCAGCGCCGACCTCGGCGAGGCCGGGCGCTGGATCCACTACGGACTCACGAGCAGCGACGTGCTCGACACTGCGCTGGGCATCCAGATCGCCAAGGCCGGGGAGATCGTGCTGGCAGGCGCACGCGCCTACGCCGACGCGCTGACGCGGCGCGCCCACGAGTTTGAAGACGCCACCACCGTAGGTCGTACCCACGGCGTGCACGCCGAGCCCACAACCTTCGGCGTCAAGCTGGCCGGCTTCGCCTTCGAGGCACGTCGCAACGTCGACCGCCTGACGCGGGCGTTCGAGCAGTGCCGCGTCGGTGCCCTCAGCGGCGCTGTCGGCACCTATGCCGCCAACGGCCCCGAGATCGAACAGGGCGTGCTGGCCAAACTGGGACTTGAACGCGAGCCCGTCTCGACGCAGGTCGTCGCGCGCGACCGTCACGCCGAACTGCTCAGCGCCATCGCCATCGCCGGCGCCGGCCTCGAGCGCTTCTCGACCGAGATCCGCGCGTTGCAGAAGACCGAGGTGCGCGAGGTCGAGGAGCCGTTCGCAAGCGGCAAACAGAAGGGTTCGTCGGCGATGCCGCACAAGCGCAACCCGATCACCAACGAGCGCATCACCGGCCTCGCCCGCGTGCTGCGCGGCAATGCCAACGCGGCGATCGAGAACGTCGCGCTGTGGCACGAGCGCGACATCACGCACTCCTCGGTCGAGCGCATCATCCTGCCCGACTCGACGATCCTGATCGACTACATGTACTCACTTGCGCTGCGCGTCGTCGAGGGCATGACCGTCCACACCGACCGCATGCTCTCAAACCTCAACGTCACCCACGGCGCGCTCTACAGCCAGCGCGCGCTGCTGGCGCTGGTGGCCGCGGGGCTCACGCGCGACGACGCCTACCGCATCGTCCAGCAGGGCGCACAGGAGGCCTGGGACACAGAGACCAACTTCCGCGACCTCCTGGCCGCAGAGGTCGAGCGCCAGAAGATCGATGTCGACGTCGACGCCGTCTTCGACCCTTCGGCCTACACGAGGCACGCCCGCGCCATCGTCGCCCGGCTCGACAATCCCGAGGGTTAGCCGTGTGATGGCGGGGGAGATCGTCTACTACACCGCTTCCTCGCTCGACGGCTTTCTGGCTGACGCAGACCACTCGCTCGACTGGCTGTTCGCCGTCGACGACAGCCAGCTCCCGGATCTCGAAGCCTTCTCAAAGAGCGTCGGCGCGTACGTCTCGGGTTCGTCGACCTACGAGTGGGTGCTCGAGCACGAGAACCTGATCGCCCATCCCGAGCGGTGGCATTCGCTCTACGCCGAGCTTCCGTGGTTCGTTTTCACTTCGCGCGAGCTGCCGATCCCTGAAGCTGCCGACGTCCGCCTGGTGGGCGGCGATCCGGCCGCGCAGATCGACGCCATTCGCGAGGCGGCAGGCGGGCAGAACATCTGGCTCTACGGTGGCGGCGAACTCGTCGGTCAGTTCTTCGACGCCGGACTGCTCGACCGCATCGAGGTCTCGTTCACACCGGTCACGCTGGGCGCGGGCGCCCCGCTGCTGCCGCGCAGCATCGACTCGAGTCAGCTCAAGCTCGAATCGGTCGAACGCTTCGGTCAGTTCGCCCACCTGACCTACTCGGTGGGCTGAGGGCCAAGACACAGCGCGGCCGGAGGCGTCAAGGCGCGGCGTCGACCGAGGCCCACAGGTAGCGGCAGGCCAAGGTGCGGTGTGGTCGCCACGGCTCGGCCAACTCGATCAATGCGTCGTGCGCGGGCAGCTCGGCGAGGTCGTACTCGATCATCGCCGCGCGCCGGATGCCGAGATCGCCCGTCGGCATCACGTCTTCGCGCGCAAGGTGGAACATCAGAAACATCTGCGCGGTCCATACGCCGATTCCCTTGACCGCCGTCAGCTCGGCCAGCACCTCCTCGTCGCTGAGAGCATCAAGCCGGTGCAGCTCGAGCTCGCCGCTGACGACGTGCTCGGCCAACGAAATCAGATACTGCGTCTTGGCGCGCGAGAGCCCGCCGGCCGTCTTCAGCGCCTCGGGGTCGGCGGCCAGAATCTGCTGAGGGGTCGGCACCTCATCGCCGAAGTGATCCAGCACGCGGCGGAAGATGGCCGCCGCGGCGCGCACAGAAAGCTGCTGGCCGGTGATCGCGCGCAGCGCCTCGGGGGCCGCCGTGGTGGCGGC
>JBIQMF010000254.1:0-2323 GCA_044463545.1 Solirubrobacterales bacterium | reverse complement strand
TGCGGCCGCCAGTCCGTGTGCGATCTGGTTCGTGCGCTCGTGGACTTCGCGGTGGGTCAGTTGCCCGCGCTCGTCGATCACAGCGCTGTCGCCGGGGCAGACGCGGGCGTTGTTCTTGTAGCCGGCCGGCTGCGTCGGTCCGTACTTCTTCAGCGCTCGGTGGATCTCGAGCAGCGCGCCGGGCGGCAGCGGCCGCACCATCTTTGTGCTTGCCACCGTCCTGGCCAGCTCGCCGTAGAGCTTGGCCGTCTGTGCAAAGCGCCCGCCGCTCAAGACTCGCTCACGCTCGCAGCCTGCGCTGCGCTCTCGGGGCTCTCGGCGCGGATGCCGAAGCCGCCGTCGGCGTTGACCGCCTCGACCTTCGGCGGCACAGCAGTCATGGCGTGCTCGGCGATCGCGGTGATCGTGAGGCTGGGATTGACGCCGGGGTTGGCCGGCATCGTCGAGCCGTCGGTCACGAGCAGGTTGTCGTAGCCGAACGCACGGTTGAAGTGGTCGACGACTCCGCTGTTGGTGTCGCGGCCGATCACAGCGCCGCCCATGAAGTGGGCAGTTGTCGGGACGTTGGCGAGGACCTCGAAGACGGAGCTCTGCGCGGTGCCGTTCATGTGCTTGGCGGCCAGCTCAGCTGCACGGTTGGCAGCCGGGATGAAACGCGGGTTCGGGTTCTCCGCGTCTTCCTCTGTGGTCAGGCGCCAGCCACCCCAGAAGTTCTTCTTCGGGCGCAGCGAAAGGGAGTTGTCAAGAGTCTGCATCACAAGCAGGATCACCGTGCGGCGCGACCAATGGTAGGTGCTGATGAGGCGCAGCGAAGAAATCGGATGAAGAACTGAGGTTGCTATGAACTTCAGCGGACGCGTCAGCCGGTTGCCCTCGCCGGTCAGCAGCGTGAAGGTCCAGCCCATCATGTCGCCGCCCTGGCCATAGGTGACGTTCTCGATGTGTGTGTCGTCGTCGGGGAAGAAGCTTGAACTGATGGCGACGGAGGTGCCGTACTCGACGTCGTCGTTCTTGGCGGTGACGGCCAGGATGGCCTCGCTGTTGGTGCGCACGAGTTCGCCCAGACGGTGCGAGAGGCGCGGGAGGTCGCCGGAGAGCTGACAGTTGGCAAGCAGCTTGTTGGTGCCGTAGGTGCCGGCGGCGACGACGACGCCGCGCGTGCGCAGTGTGCGCTTCTTGCGGAAGAACCATGCTCCAGAGGTGACCGAGGTGACCTCGTAGCCGGCCGAGCCGTCGCGGCGCCCGTCGGCGCTGCGGATCGGTCTGATGCTGGTGACGGTGCGCAGCGGTTCGATCTTGACGCCAAGCTTCTCGGCGAACCAGAGGTAGTTCTTGACCAGCGTGTTCTTGGCGTTGTGACGGCAGCCCATCATGCAGGCTCCGCAGGCCTGGCAGGCCGCGCGGTCGGGGCCTTCGCCGCCGAAGTAGGGGTCGCTGGTGGTCTGACCCGGCACCGTGTTCTCGTCGCCGAAGTAGACACCGACGCGCGTCTTCTTGTAGGTCTTCGGAACGTTGAAGTCGTCGGCCAGGCGACGGATCACCTCGTCGGCCGGCTGCTCGAGCTCGACCTCGGTGACGCCCAGCATGTACTCGGCCGTGTCGTAGTGCGGCGCCAGCTCCCGCTCCCAGTCCTCGATCCCGCTCCACTGTTTGTCGGTGAAGAAACGCGGACGCGCGCGGTAGAGCGTGTTGGCATAGCCGAGGCTGCCGCCGCCGACGCCAGAGCCGCTGAGCACGGTGACGTCCTTGAAGAAGGTCATGCGGAAGATGCCGCGCATCTTCAGGAAGGGGCGCCAGTGGTAGCGGTGCGGCGAGCGGTACATCGACTCGGCGAACTCGTGGTCCTCGAAGCGGCGACCGCATTCGAGCATCTTCACGTCGTAGCCCTTTTCGGCCAGGCGCAGGGCGGCAACGCTGCCGCCGAAGCCGGAGCCGACGATGATCCAGTCGTGGTCGTAATTCATCAGTAGATGGGGGCTCGACGCCGGCCTTCCATGGGCTGGCGAAACTTGTCTGAGCAGTCTAGTTGAGCGGAGCTGCCTGTGCCGGCTGCTTGAAGGCTGCCCTGCGCGGTCGTCGTTCAGGCGACGCTCTGGCGCCTGCGCGGCGCGCGCACAACCGAGGCCACGAGCACGTAGACGTAGAGCATCAATGACTGGTGCTTGAGATAGAAGAGGTCACGCGCCAGCTCGGCCTCGGGGTCGTGGCGGCGTGCAAGCTGCGCCCAGCCGGTGAGGCCCGGCTTCAGCGTCTGGCGCCGCGGGAAGTACTCGATGGCGTCGCCCAGCTGTTCAAGGCACTCGGGGTGAAGCGGCCGCGGCCC
>JBIQMF010000253.1:0-2340 GCA_044463545.1 Solirubrobacterales bacterium | reverse complement strand
GCGGCAACCTGCTGCGCGAAGACGCCAACGTCGACCTCGCGCGTACGGCGATCGGTCAGGAGCGTCTGGCTGTCACGCCGCTGCAGATGGCGACCGTGGCCGCCACCGTCGCCAACGGCGGCGTGCGCATGGAGCCGCGGATCGCCCGGCGCTTTCGCGACGAGTACGGGCGCACGACCTTTGAGATCAAGCCCGAGCGTGCGACCCGGGTGATCAAGCGCGCGACCGCCGATGAGCTCAACAAAATGATGCGCAACGTCGTCGAGCAGGGCACCGGCACGGCGGCCAACATCGGCAACGTGCAGATGGCCGGAAAGACGGGAACGGCGGAGCTGGGCAACGGGATGAACCAGGCCTGGTTCATCGGTTTTGCGCCGTACGACGCGCCGCGCTACGCGGTCGCCGTGACGATCGAGAAGACGACCGGGACCGGCGGCGCCGAGGCCGCCCCGATCGCCGCGGCAGTACTGCAGCATTTGCTTCAGGGCCGATGAAGTTCTTCGGCAACGGCAGGGAGCAGGAATCGAAGCGCCAATAGGAAACCGAGGATGAGCGTGCTTGCCAACGGAGCATTGATCGATAACCGCTACACGGTGCGCGGCCGCATCGGCTCGGGCGGAATGGCCGAGGTCTACCTCTGCGACGACCAGCACCTCGGTCGCCCGGTTGCGCTGAAGGTGATGCACGAGCGCTACGCCGCCGACCAGTCGTTCGTGCAGCGCTTTGAGCGCGAGGCTCAGGCCGCGGCCGGCCTGCAGCACAAGAATGTCGTCAACGTCTTCGACCGCGGCCAGGTCGACAAGACCTACTACATCGCGATGGAGTACCTGCCCGGGCGCACGCTCAAAGACGTGATCGTGGCGATGGGCGCGCTCGACCCCAAGCTGGCCATCCACATCTGCCAGCAGATTCTGGCGGCGGCGAAGTTCGCCCACGCCAAGGGCATCGTCCACCGCGACATCAAGCCACAGAACGTGATGATCGACGACGAGTGGAACGTCAAGGTCACAGACTTCGGCATCGTCCACAACCCCGGCGGCGGCGACATCACGCAGACCGGGCAGATGGTCGGCACGGCGCACTACATCTCGCCCGAGCAGGCCCAGGGCAAGTCGGTCAGCAACGCATCAGACCTCTACTCGATCGGCGTCGTGCTGTTCGAGATGCTGACGGGCAAAGTGCCCTTCGACGGCGACGCCTCGGTCGCCATCGCGCTGCAACACATCAATTCGCCGACCCCCAAACCTTCGAGCGTCAACCCGTCCGTGCCGCCGGTGCTCGACGCCGTCGTCGTGCGCGCCATGGCCAAGTCTCCGGTCGAGCGCTACGCCTCGGCCGAGGAGTTCTCGACGGCGCTCGAGAAGGCGCAGAGCAACCTCGGCGCGGGCGCCGGGCAGACAGAGGTGCGCAGTGCGGTTGCGGCCACCCCGACCGCCGCCAAGAGCAACAAGAAGCGCAACTGGATCATCGCCGGCTGTGTGATCGGCGCGCTGATCCTGGCCGGGCTCCTCTACTTCCTGCTGATCGGCAACAAGGCCGTCGTGCCCAACGTCGTCGGACGCGCCGCCGGTGACGCGCAGTCGCGCATCGCCGCGGCCGGCTTCAAGAGTCAGGTCTTCTCGCGCACCGACAAGGCCCCGGCCGGCGAGGTCATCAGCCAGACGCCGCCGGGCGGCGAGAAGGCCAAGAAGGGCTCGACGGTGATCCTCAACGTCTCGTCAGGCCCCGGTCAGGTGACGATGCCCGATGTCTCGGAGATGCCGCAGGACGAGGCCGAAGAAGAGTTGGCCAAACTCGGGCTGAAGGTGCGTGTGGTCAAGGAGTTCAACTCCGACATCCGCAGAAACCGCGCCACCCGCACGGTGCCCGACGCCGGAGAGCAGGCCGACAAGGGCAGCGAGGTCGAGCTCTACATCAGCCGCGGCCCGCGTCAGGTCGACGTCCCGAGCGTCGTCGGCCAGGACGTCGACGAGGCGACGACCACGCTCGAGGACGCAGGATTTGAGGTCAGCACGACCGAGGTCGATTCGAACAAGCCCGAGGGCGAAGTGACGAAGCAGACCCCGGCCAGCGGCAAGGCCGACGAGGGCTCGAAGGTGAAGCTGACGGTGGCCTCGGGCATGAACAAGGTTCCAAACGTGCAGGACCTGCGCACCAGCGACGCCCGCGCGCAGCTGAAGTCGGCCGGATTTGAAGTCGAGATCAAGCGCGTCAACGTCTCCCAGCAGGACGAGGACGGCATCGTTCAGACCCAGGACCCGTCCAGCGGCAGCGCCGAGATCGGCTCGACCGTGACGATCGAGGTCGGCAGGTTCGTCGACGACGGCACACCTCCGTAGG
>JBIQMF010000252.1:0-2347 GCA_044463545.1 Solirubrobacterales bacterium | reverse complement strand
GCGAGGGAGCGATCCCCCGACGCGGGCGAGTACCCCGAGCCCGAGCATCGGCGAGATCGCCGCAGTCAAGGACTCATGGAGCTGGACGGGATCGAACCGACGACCTCCTGCTTGCAAAGCAGGCGCTCTACCAACTGAGCTACAGCCCCGTGAGCCGCAGAGTCTAGATCCTGTGCGCGACCGGCACCGATCTGCGGCCTTCAGCAGCGATTGGCAGATCCGTCGCAGATTCGCAGCTCAACTTTTGCGTTTGTGTCTTGATCCGTGACCTGCCTTCTGGTCTGCTGGGGCTGTGCCAAGGCGCAACACACTTCGCAAGCTCCTGCTGTTCACGCTGTACCACGTCTACAACCGTGAATCTGACCGTGCACCGATGTTCCTCGACGACGAGGATCGTCGCTACTTCCGCGAACTGTTGCGGCGGTACCTCTCGCTCGAGCCGATGTACAACGACGAGTACCGCGCCGTCCCGCTGACCTCGAAACGGCAGAAGCTCAATGCGATCGCCTACGTCAACGAGAACCACGGCGACAACTGCTTCTGCGAGTTCTGCAGTCATCGCGACTACGCCAGCAACGGGATGAACGCTCCAGCCTGGCTCTCGGTCCGCTCCGGCCTTGACTGCTTCGGTGGGGTCGGCCGCTATCAGGAATGGATGCACATGCGCAAGCGCATGCGCGAGCTCTGCGGTGAGTAGCGCCGGCGACGCGCGGTCCGGCGCCCGCAGAATGCCGCAGCGCCTGGCAGTTGCCGCTGACGGCGGGACCTTGGCGGGTGGGGTGCTTGAACAAGCCTTATCTTTGCCAAGGTCTGGGGCGTGGTGCCCCGGAGCTTGGAAGACTGGATGGCGAGGACGCCTAGGATCGGCGTATGGACCACACCGCCGAGCAGCTTGAAGCCGTCATCAACGCCATCGGGGAGGAGCACGGCCTCGACGCCGTCGAGGCACGCATGGCAGAACTCGCCCCGCAGCTACAGGTTGTGATCGACGACGCCCTGCGCGCCGGAGGTTGGTTTGACGACGCCCACGAGTCGGTCGTGCTGAAGACGGCGACCCACCCCGACCCCGACCAACGCATCAGCGACCTGCGCAACTTCGTGCTCGAGCAGACCCGTCTCGGGATGCTCGTCGGTGTGGCTGTCGGCTGGGAGATCGCCGAGCGGCTGGCCGCTGCCGCCGCCGGCGAAGTCGCGGAGGGCTAGTTCTGCACCCAGTCGTTACGCGTCTTGTGGATCCAGTCGTAGCGATCCTTCCAGTCGTGCGCCATCAGGAGGCCGCCGGCAAGCGCAAGGACGATGCCAGTGAAACCGTGGTGGAGGCGCCATCCTGCAACCCACACTCGCTGTTGATCTCTGTCCCACTTGATCATTTTTCAGTCCTCCTGGGGCCTTGGTCACGATCCTTGTATCTCGCAACACAATGCTTGTAATCCTTTATCGGCATCCCGAGAGCCGCGAATGAGTACTTCACGAACGCCTAAAACATTTGTTGCTCTGTGCTTCGGCGCCGCTCTGCTGGCTCTTTCCGGCTGCAGTGGGTCTGGCAGCACGGACGACCCTTCCGGGGCCCCGGACCCCGGTGCACCCGGCGACATCTCGGGCTCACTCTCGCCGACCGACCGCGCGCCGGAAGCCCCCGAGGTGCGCTCGGCCGACAAGCCCGAAAACGGCTCCGCCGCCGCGGAGTCGACCGACTTCGCGCCCGTCGACATCGAACTCAAGGATGGCCGCTTTGCGCCCGCCACGCCGCGCACGATCCACGTCCCTTCGGGCTTCATCGTCATCGTCAGCGCGCGCGCCGACGATCACGGGCGCTATCGCTTGGGCGTGCAGTCTCCCTCGGTGGCGCAGACGTTCTTCATCCCTGCGGGCGGGCAGCACAAGATCACGCTTGATGCGATGCGCGAAGGACAGGTCGCAACGATCACGCTCGGCACCAGCAGGAGCCAGCGCCTGAGAATCGCGGCAGACGCCGAACCGGGCCCCTGACGGGCGCGCTACTCGGTCAGGCCGCCGGCGGCGTCGGTGCTGCCGGTCGCGGCGCTCGGCGCCGGTCCGGGCGAGACCATGCTGCCGGTCTGACCTGACGGCGGGGCGGGCGTGGCCGGTGGCGTCGGAGTGACGGGGTCGGCCGCCGGTGTGCTGCCACCGGGCAGTTCGGGTGTCTCCTGGCCGCTCGTCGGCGGCACCTTGCCGACGGGGCGGGTGGTCTCAGAGACGACGGTCGAGTCCTTTTCGACCACGGGCTTGCTGCTGTGCGAGGTCTCGGCACCGGTCGGCGTCGAGACGGCACCGGTCGATCCGGCCGCCGTAGCGGTGCTGGCCGCCGAGGTCGGGCCCGCGGCGC
>JBIQMF010000251.1:0-2351 GCA_044463545.1 Solirubrobacterales bacterium | reverse complement strand
TGCCCGGCGTCGGCGAGGACGGCGCGCGCGAGTTGGCACAACGGCTCGTGAGCGCGGCCGCCGGTTGCGACGCGGCACGCGAATACGGCATCGGCGCCAGCGCCGGGTTCGCGCTCTGGCCGCACCACGGCTCGACGCTCGACCAGCTCGTCTTCACGGCCGACAGCGCACTGATGGCGGTCAAGGCCACCGGCGAGGGCAGCGCCGGGGTGGCGGCCGTCGTCTCGGCAGTCAGTTGAGCGGGTTTGGCATCGTACAGATGTCCAGGCTCAGAACGGCGTGATTCGCGCCCTCCCCTCCTAGGGTCGATCAGGCAGTGTCCGCGTTTCTCGCGGGAGCCAGGGACAAGGCAGACATGAGCAGGGACAAGCTGAAAGCACTCAGGCGCGCGGCCGCCGTCAAACGTGGCTTCTTCGAGACCGACGAGAACTCGTTGATGCTGGTCACCGGCATCGCGCTTTGGGCATCGACCAGTGCGACGATCATCGTCGCGTCGTTCATCCCCGGCGTCGTGCCCGAGAACGCAGCCTTCTGGCGACTGGCGCTGGGTATCCCGGCGACGATCTTTGTGATCGGCACGGCGATCGTCGGCACGCGTCTGCCGGACCGCTACTTCTACACCGGCGTGCTCGTGGCCTACATCCCGGGCATGTTCATCAACATCGGCCTGCTCATGCTGACGCCGGCGACGATCGCCATCCTCGCCAACATCATGGTGCCGCTGATCTACGGCGCCTACCACCTGAAGACGCGCGACGTTGTCTGGTCGCTGGCCCTGGCCAGCCTGATCGCCATCAGCGCCCTGTTCATCGCACCCGAGGGCGCGACCGAGAACATCGCCTCCTGGCTTGCGATCTACCTGCCGCTGTTGTGGGCGATGACGTTCGCGCTACACCGCAACCGCCTGCAGCTGCGCGCGGCGCGGCGCTCGGCCGAGATCCAGGCGCGCACCGACACGCTGACGGGGCTTGCCGACCAGCGTGGCCTGCGCGAGTTCGCCGAACGCGTCCTGGCGGCGGGGCCGGCCGAGGACGAGGTGATCGGTCTGCTGATGATCGACCTCGACAACTTCAGGGCGGCAAACACCCTGCACGGCCACCTCGGCGGCGACCACGCGCTGGCAACAATCGCCCAGCACATGCGCCAGGTCACGCCGCGGCGTTCGATGCTTGCGCGCATCGGCGGTGACGAGTTCGCGCTGCTGCTGGCTGCGAGCTCGCGCCAGCGCATCGTCGAGGTCGGAGAGATTCTGCGCGGCGCCGTGCGCGCTGCCGACATCGACATCGCGCTGCCTGGGGTGAAGATCGACGCCAGCGTCGGCGTCGCCGTCCACCCCGAGGACGGCGAGACGCTCGACGAACTGCTCGACGCCGCCGACCGCCGGATGTACTCAGTCAAGGACGCACACCACGCCGGGCGCGACGCCGCCGAGCGCAAGGCCCGCGCGCCCCTGACCGACTCAGGACCCAGCTGGGTCACCGAGCCTGGCGTGATCGAGGCCTCACCGCACGGCTCTCTGCAGATCTGGTTGCGTACGCGCACGCAGTTTGCGCAGATGGCAGCAGCGCTGTGGGGCTTCGGCAGCCTGGCGTTGGCGCTGTCGCTACTGATGCCAGACGCCGTCGTCCCGTACCCTGAAGCCGCCTGGTCGCTTGTCGCGATCGGGCTCGTGCTTGCGCTGCTCAACGTCGTCGTAAACAAGGAGCCGGGCGACGTCGTGCACTTCCTCGGCGACGCATTCGCGGGCGTCGGTATCGGCGTGCTGATGGCGTTGACGGGAGGATTTGACAGCCCGGCTGTGCTCTTGGTGATCCTGCTCGTGATCTCGCACGCCTGGCTTTGGGGCACGCGTCTGATCTGGCTGCGGCTGGCCAGCAACGTCGCCGTCGTCGTCTCGCCGCTGCTCTACAGCTCGCTCGATCCCTTCCCCTGGTTGACCGTGACCGCGGCCTACGCCGTGGCAGTCGTCGTGATCACGTTGACGCTCGTGTTGTTTCTCAACGACCGCGTGATCCTGGCCGTCGGCCGGCGCTCAGCGCGGCGCGCTTCGACCGACGCGCTGACCGGCATCTCCAATCGGCGCGCCTTCAATGAATACGTCGAGCGCATGCTTGTGCCCGACGTGCACGGCCAGATCGAGCCCTTCGCGATCGTCATGCTCGACCTCGACAACTTCAAATCAGTCAATACCAACGAGGGCCACCAGGCCGGTGACCGCGTACTACGCGAGATTGCAGGACAGCTGGCATCGGTCAAGCGCGCCGACGACATGCTGGCGCGCGTCGGCGGCGACGAGTTTGCCGCCGTGCTGCGGGGTGTCGGCGAGGACGTCGCCGCAGATCTCGCGCAAC
>JBIQMF010000250.1:0-2379 GCA_044463545.1 Solirubrobacterales bacterium | reverse complement strand
CACGACCGTCCCGAGGCTGACGAGCACCCAGAAGCCGTTGTAGCTGGTGATCCACCCGGCGCTGCCGTGGCCGAACTCGATGAAGGCGCGCGTGGCTCCGCAGAAGGGGCAGGGCAGCCCGAGGATGTGTCGCGTCAGGCAGATCGTCGGGCCGTCCTCGACCGCACCGGCCGGCAGCAGTGCGCCGGCGGCCAGTGGGAGAGCGGCAATGCCCGCAAGCAGCGCCAGCCTGCGCTCGGGGCCGCCGTCCGCGCCCCCTGCTGGATCTGGGCCGTCGGGCGCTGTCCGGGGCACTGTCCGGGGCGCTGTGAGGGCGGGCGGAGTGGCTTCGGACACGATCGCCTCATCGTACCTTCGGGTCAGGCCTCCGCGCGCCCGCCTGTCCGCCACACCGCAGGCCCGACTCCATCTAAACTGCGGCGCGCACGCGCCTTCGGCGCCCCCCGACTCCAAGGAGCAGAGAAGTGCCAGTAAAGACTGAAGCGGTGGGCAAGACCTATCCGCCGGTCGAGTATGTGGTCGGCACGGAGAAGATCCGCGAATACACCGCCGCCACTTTCGACGAGAACCCGCTTTCGAACGACGAGGCCGCCGCCAAGGCCGCAGGCTACGCCGGACTCGTCGCGCCGCCGATGTTCGCTGTCGTCTACAGCAGCAAGGCTGCGATCCCCGCGATGTTCGACCCCGAGGTCGGCATGAACTTCGCGATGATGGTGCACGGCGGACAGGACTTCACATTCCACAAGCCCGTCGTCGCCGGCGACCGCATCACCACGACCGCAACGGTCAAGTCGATCACCGAAGAGGGC
This sequence comes from Solirubrobacterales bacterium, assembly GCA_044463545.1. Classification (GTDB taxonomy): domain Bacteria; phylum Actinomycetota; class Thermoleophilia; order Solirubrobacterales; family JACPNS01; genus JACPNS01. The sequence goes on along the minus strand of JBIQMF010000250.1, from coordinate 1,570 downwards.
GGCAAGGGCTTCTATGTCTACAACACCGAGTCAGTCAACCAGGACGGCGAAACTGTCGTCTCGGCCGACTGGACCTGCATCGTGAGGGGTGTCTGAAATGGGATTCAACGCAGGCGACAAGATCGAAGAGGTCAAGGTGACCCCGGATGCCTACCTGCCGCACCGCTACGCCGGGGCCTCGGGCGACTTCAACCCGATCCACATCGACAAGGAGCTGGCGACCAACGTCGGGCTGCCGGGCAACATCCTGCACGGCCTCTGGTCGATGTCGCAGGTCCAGCGCGCGGCCATCGCGGCCGCCGGGGGCGACCCGACGAAGCTGAAGTCGCTGTCGGCCCAGTTCCGCGGCATGGGCGTCCCCGAGAAGGAGATCACCGTCTCGGGCGAGGTCACGGCCGTCGCGGACGGCACGACGACGATCGCGCTCGAGGCCGAGCAGGACGGCACTCGCATCATCCGCAACGCCACTGCAGTGATCGCAGACTGAAGGGGCGACGACGATGGGCGCAGTGACTCACAGGCCCGTCCGATTTGATTCCCTCGGCTCCGCATGCGGCGCCGACCTCTTCCTCCCAGAAGGGGTCGGCCCGTATCCGGCGGTCGTGCTCTGTCACGGACTCGGCGCGACACGCGAGATGGGCATGGAGCCCTACGCGCGGGCCTTCGCTGCGGCCGGCATCGCCGCACTGACCTTCACGTATCGCCACTTCGGTGACAGCGAGGGGGAGCCGCGCCAGCTGCTGGGCATCGCCCGGCAGCGTCAGGACATTGCTGCTGCAGTCGCCTTCGCCAAGGCCCACGAGGAGATCGACGCCGCGCGCGTGGGGCTCTTCGGCAGTTCTTTCGGCGGCGGCCACGTGATCGCGGTGGGCGCATCTCGCGACGACATCGCCTGCGTCGTGGCGCAGTGTCCCTTCACCGACGGCATGGCCTCGGCGTTGACACTTGGGCCGCTGAGCACGATCAAGGTGACGGCGCGCGCCGTGGCCGATGTCGCGGCTTCGATCGTCGGCCGCGGACCTGTCTATGCCAAGCTCGCGGGCACACGCGGTGAGGCGGCGATGATGACCGCTCCGGACGTCGAGGCGGGGTACCTGGCGCTGGTGCCGGATGACTACGAGCTCGACAACCGCGTGGCCGCGCGGCTGGGGCTGCAGATCACGCTCGAACGCCCGGGCAGGAAGCTCAAGAGCACGCGTACGCCGACCCTCGTCTGCGCCTGCGAGCGCGACACTGTCGCCCCCTTCAAGCCGACCGAGCGCATGGCGCGGAAGGGTGCCGCCGTGACCCTCAAGAGCTACCCCTTCGGCCATTTCGAGATCTACAACGGCGCCGGTTTCGACGCCGCGATCGGCGATCAGATCGACTTTCTGCGCGCGCACCTCACGCCCTGAGCGGCGTCGAGAGTCGGCGCGGGCTACCGTGGAGAGGGCTGCCTGCGCGGCCTTCGACCTATCCTCTGGGCTGTGCTGACCCAGCGCCAGGAACAGATTCTGCGGATCGTCGTCGAGACGTTCACTGCCACCGGGGCGCCGATCGGATCACGATCGATCGCCGACCACCCGGACGT
>JBIQMF010000249.1:0-2391 GCA_044463545.1 Solirubrobacterales bacterium | reverse complement strand
CGTGATCGCGACGCGCTACGGCGACCACCGTCAGAAGACGGTGCGCGGCGGCGAACGTCACGTCGCCGGCGGCGTCCGGCAGAGCGCGCTGATCGAGGCCACCCGGGCCGACCGTGAACCTCGTGTCTCGCGTGCCAGCGAGCGCGGCTCGATGGAGCTGTCCGACATGGACGTTCCCGAGTTCGTGCCGCGCGGCTGAGCAGGAGATGTGACATCGGCGAATGAGCGCTCGTGGCGCCATCGCAGCAGGCCACAGGCTGACCGCCGAGGCCGGCGCACGCGCACTGCGCGAGGGCGGTAACGCCGTCGACGCAGCCGTCAGCGCGGTGCTCACATCGTTCATCGCCGAGTCACCGTTGACCGGCATCGGTGCCGGCGGTTTCATGCTCGTACACACGCCCTCGGGCGAGTCGCACCTGCTCGACTTCTTCGTCAGCTCGCCTTCGGAAGTGGCACCCGAGGCCGCCCACCAGGAATTCATGGTCGACTTCGACGGCGCGCTGCAGCAGTTCAACGGCGGCGCGGCAACCTGCGGCGTCTACGGGACGCCGGCCGGCCTCTGGCAGGCGCTCGACCGCTTCGGGACGATGCCGATGACGGAGCTTGCGCGGCCGGCCATCGAGCTCTCGCGCGCCGGCGTGCCGACGAGCGAAGTGCACGCCTTCCTCTACCGCATCCTGACGCCGATCCTGACCGCATTCCCCGAGGGTCGCGCCGTCTACGCGCCCGACGGCAACATGCCGCAGGTCGGCGAGTTGTTGTTGCTGCCGGAGTTCGGCGACGCGATCGACCGCTTGGCCCAGGACGGTCCCGAGCCCTTCTACAGCGGCGAAGTCGCCCAGCGCGTCGCCGACTTCGTGACCGACAACGGGGGCACGATCACGCGCGAGGATCTGGCCAGCTATCGCGTGATCGACCGCCGCGCAGGAGAGACCGCCTACCGCGGACGCCGTGTTGTGACCAACCCGCCGCCGTCGTCGGGTGGCCTGCTGATCGCCGACAGCCTCGTACACCTTGCCCAGCACGAGCGGGTCACACCGGTCGAGCTGATCGCCGCCATGGACTTCGCCAACCGCGGACGCGACCGCGAGTTCATCGAGGGGCTGCAGCGCGAGGGCTTCTGGGACGAATTCCTCGCCACGGGCCAGAGCTGGCTGACCGGCGAGCACGATTCGCTACCTGGCGGCGGTGCGCTGCCGGGTTCGATGCTGGGCTCGACGACCCACATCTCGGTGCTCGACGCCGACGGGCTGGCCGTCTCCTGCACCTGCTCGAACGGTTCGTGCAGCGGCGTGATCGTGCCCGGCACCGGGATCTCGCTCAACAACATGCTGGGCGAGATGGACCTGAACCCGCTGGGCGCCGAGAACAACCGCGGCGGCGAGCGTGTGACCTCGATGATGTCGCCGACGGTCGTGCTCGAAGACGGCGCGCCGAGACTCGTCGTGGGATCGGCCGGCTCGAACCGCATCCGCTCGGCGATCCTGCAGACAATCACCAACGTGATCGACCACGACATGCCGATCGATGAGGCCGTGCGCGCCCCGCGGGTGCACTATGAGGACGGCTCTGTGCAGGCCGAGCCCGGGGTCGACGAATCTGCGCTCGACGCGATCCAGCAAGGCGGCCGCAAGGTCGTGCGCTGGGATCGCGCGAATCTCTTCTTCGGCGGCTGTCAGGCGGTCGGTCGCGACGCCGACGGCCAGTTTGCCGCAGGCGGAGATCCGCGCCGTGGCGGCGCCGCCCTGCTGGTCTGAGTCTGCGGGATCTGCCGGCCCGGCGTGACCCACACATACCTGTGCAAACAAGGGCCAAGCCTGCACAGAATCTGCGTATGATCCCCTCCCAATGTCAAGCGCCCAGGACGAAGAAACCCAGTACGCAGCCAGTGTCAGCGGGCTGACGAAGAGCTTCGGCGACACCCACGCGGTGGTCGGGGTTGACTTTGAGGTCCCGCGTGGATCGGTCACGGCCCTGCTGGGCCCCAACGGCGCCGGTAAGACGACCACAGTGCGCATGCTGACCACCCTCTTGAAGATCGACGGGGGCAGCGCCAGCGTCGCCGGAATCGATGTCGCAAAGGATCCCAACGGTGTGCGCGGCCGCATCGGTCTGACCGGCCAGGACACGGCCGTCGACGAACTGCTGACCGGACGCGAGAACCTTGTGTTGATCGCCCGCCTGCAGCGCATGACCCGCGCCGACGCCGAGTCCCGCGCCGATGAACTGCTGCGACGGGTGGGACTCGTCGATGCAGCGGATCGCAAAGCCGGTACCTACTCGGGCGGCATGCGGCGCAGGCTGGATTTGGCCGCCAGCATGGTCAACGAGCCCGAGGTGCTGTTCCTCGACGAGCCGACCACGGGGCTTGACCCACGCAGTCGCATCGAG
>JBIQMF010000248.1:0-2401 GCA_044463545.1 Solirubrobacterales bacterium | reverse complement strand
GCGGCCACGATCACGGCCAACTACGACGGAAAGAACAAGCACCGCACGACGATCGAAGCCGGCGTACGCACGGGGGTGGACACAACTCTGGTCGCCCCGGTCACTGTCGGCGAGGGTGCTTACACTGGAGCAGGAAGCGTCATCACCAAGGACGTTCCAGCCGATGCCCTGGCAGTCGCCCGTGCCCGGCAGAAGGTGATCGAGAACTACGCGCGACGGAAGGCGTGACCCCCGCAAAATGGAGCCCACCACGATGACCAACCCGCCTGAGATCGAGGCGCAGCCACTGAAGACCGAGATCTCCGACGGCAACAAGCGGATGATGGTCGTGGCCGGGCGCGCCTCACAGGAGCTGGGTCACAAGATCGCCGAGCGGCTCGATCTCGACCTCTCGCCGATGACGCTCAAGACCTTCTCAAACGGCGAGGTCTACGCGCGCTTTGAAGAGTCCGTGCGCGGCGCCGACATCTTCATCGTGCAGTCGACCTGCGCCAACCCCGCCGCCGGGATCAGCGCCAACGACGCGCTGATGGAACTGCTGGTGATGATCGACGCCGCAGTCGGCGCCTCGGCCCACCGCGTGATCGCGGTCTGCCCCTGGTACGGCTACTCGCGCCAGGACAAGAAGTCCGCGCCGCGCGAGCCGATCACGGCGCGCCTCGTGGCCAAGATGCTCGAGGGCGCAGGTGCCGACCGCGTGCTCTCGATGGACCTCCACGCCGGACAGGTGCAGGGCTTCTTCAGCAAGCCGCTCGACCACATGACTGCGATGCCGATCCTCACGCAGTACATCAAGGACCAGCACGTCACCGGCGAGAACGTCGAGGGCGAGCTCGTCGTCGTCTCACCCGATGCCGGCCGCGTCAAGCTGGCCAAGAAGTTTGCCCAGAAACTGGGCGCCGAACTCGCAATCCTCAACAAGGAGCGCCCCGCCCACCAGGTCGCCGAGATCGGCTACGTGATCGGCGACGTCAAGGGCAAGACGGCGATCCTCGTCGACGACATGATCGACACGGCCGGCACGCTCTGCGCCGCCGCACAGACCGTCAGCGACGAGGGTGCCAAGCGCGTGATCGCCGCCGCCACCCACCCGGTGCTCAGCGGCAAGGCTTTCGAGAACCTCGAGAGCTCACCGCTCGAAGAGATCGTCGTGACCGACACGATCCCACTGCGCCCGGGCGCGCCGGAGAAGATCAAGATCGTGACCGTCGCCGACATCCTGACCGACTCGATCCGCCGCATCTTCAGCGACGACTCGGTCTCCGAGATCTTCGCCGGCGAGAACCAGCTCTTCTAGGTGGCGACGTGATCGGGCCCGTCCACCGCACTCCCGACGAACGTTTCGAGAACCTGCCCGACTTCCCGTGGCAGCCGAAATACTTCGAGACCAGCGAGGGCCTGCGCCTCGCCTACCTCGACGAGGGCGATGCCGCCGGGCCGTTCGTGCTGCTGATGCACGGCATGCCCTCGTGGGGATTTCTCTGGCGTCATGTGATGCCGCCGCTGCTCGAGGCCGGCTGCCGCTGCGTCGTCCCCGACCTGATCGGCTACGGCCGCTCGGACAAGCCGACACGGATCGAGGACTACACCTTCCCGCGCCACGTCGGCGCCATCACCGAGTTCGTCGACTCGCTTGCGCCCGAGAAGATCCACTTCGTCCTGCACGACTGGGGCGGCCCGATCGGCACGCTGGTCGCCGCCAACAACACAGCGCGCATCGCCAGCACAACCTTGATGGACACCGGCTTCAACACCGGCGACTTCAAGATGAGCAAGGAGTGGCAGACCTTTCGTGACTTCGTCGCAACGGCCGACGAGCTGCCGATCGGATTTCTGATCAAGGGTGCCGTCGCGCGCGGCCTTGCCGACGACGTCTTCGCCGCCTACGAGGCGCCCTTCGACACCGAAGAGTCGAAGGCGGGCCCGCGCTCTTCGCCGCCGATGATCCCGACGAGCACAGAACACCCCGACGCCAGAGAGGGCCAGCGCGCGCTCGAGACATTCGCGGCCGGCGACTGGCCCAAGCTCGTGCTCTGGGCCGACAAGGACCCGGTGCTGCCGCGCGCGCTCGGCGACGTGCTGGCCGAGCGCATCGGCGCAGGCGACGCCGAGACGATCGCCGAGGCCGGACACTTCCTCCAGGAAGACGCAGGCCAGGAGATCGGCCTGCGCGTGGCGCGCTTCATCGCCGAGCAGGGCTGACGCTGCCGGCGCGCCGGCCCGTCGGGCGCGGGCGACGCGGCCGCCCCGAGCCGGTCAGGCCACCGCGCGGACAGAGGTCGCCGCGTCGTAGACCGCGGCCAGCGCCGGAGCCGCGGCCTGCTGGCTGAAGCGCTCCCGCGCCCGCAGCAGCGAGCGCTCGCCGAAGGCCTGCCGGCGTTCTCGGTCGCTGTAGAGGAAG
>JBIQMF010000247.1:0-2402 GCA_044463545.1 Solirubrobacterales bacterium | reverse complement strand
TTCGAAGACGTCGCGGAGATCTTCTTGATCGAACTGTTGCCGGGCCACGTGGCCTTGATGCGGATGCGCTTGCCGGCCAGGTACTTGTAAGGAAGCTTGAGCTTGGCCGCGCCCTTGCAGGTGTCTCCCACGGAGACGAAGCGCCCCTTTGCGTGACGCGTCTTCTTGACCTTGCGCCGCTTGCCGCGCTTCTTGACCTTGTAGCTGTAGCTCACCGCGATACGTGCGCGCCCGGTGCAACCGTCGGAGGGTCCGATGAGCATCGGCAGCTTGGCCGTCAGCACCCCCTTGATGCTGTAGTTGCGCCGGCGCTTGTCGAGCTTGACCTTGCCCGACCTGCGCACGGTCACCCGCGTTGAGCTGTAGACGCCGGTCACGAGGTCAAGACCCGCCACGCGCGAGGGCCGCAGCACGGGTGCGCCGCTGACGCCGCCATTCCCAAGCTTGCCCGAGTTGTTGTTGTCGCCCCAGCAGTCGGCCTCGCCGCCACGCAGCACGTAACAGACGTGGCCGGCGTAGCCGTTTGCCGAAATCGAGAGCACGCCGGGGCCGGTGGCCACCGGCACGGGCTCGAGCACGGTCGAAGCAGACCCGTTGCCCGGGCGGGCGCCCCAGCAGAGCATCGTCTGACCGCCGCCGAGCGCGCAGTTGCCGACCGAAGTGCCGCCCAGCTGTGAGGCTCCGGCGACACCGGTCACGAGCTTGCCGGTCAAGGAGGGCGACGCCGAGCCGTTGCCGATGAGACCCGCAGCGCCCCAACAGCGCGCGGCGCCGACGCCGATCAGCGCGCAGGTGCTGGCGCCACCGGCGAAGACTCCGGCGACGGTCGAGACGCCGACGGCAGCGACCGGCAGCGCCGAGGGCGTGGTGGTGCCGTTGCCCAGCATGCCCGTCGTGTTGTCGCCCCAGCACCACGCCGTGCCACTGGTGACGTGGGCGCAGGTGTGGCGGTAGCCGACCGACAGCGTGCGCACGTCGCCGAGGCCGGCGATCGATGCCGGGGTCGGCTGGACGGGCCCGGCGGCAGGATTGCCGACCTCGCCGTAACTGTTGTCGCCCCAACAGATGGCCGACTCGTCAAAGGTCGACACGCAGAAGGTGCGTTCGCCGCCACTGATGCGGGCGGCGTTGACGGCGCCATGGACGGGCGTCGGGACCGGATGGGCCAACGCGATCACGTCGAGCGTCGAGTTGCCCAGCTGTCCGTGCGTGTTGCCGCCCCAACACCAGACGCTGCGGCCGACGAGCAGGGCGCAGCTGCTGTCGCGCCCCGCGGCCACCTGCTCGGCCGCGGCCGGCAGCCCGACCACCGGCACCGGGACGGGCGAGTCATTCGTCGTCCCGTTGCCCAGCTGTCCCAAGGAGTTGTCGCCCCAGCACCAGACCCCGCCGAGATCTGCCACGGCGCAGGAGTGGGCCCCGCCGGCCGAGATCATCGGCTGGGCCGCGCCTGCGGGCAGCGCAAAGAGCACGGCAGCCGTCGTCAGCGCGGCGGCCAGCAGCAGGCCGAACCGACCGGGCTGTCTCCCCAATTTCATACCCATGAAACCAAGCCTACGCGCAGGAGTCGCGGTATGCGCGGCAGGGGCAGAAGATCTCGACGCCTGACACCGTCCAGATCGCGGGCTCAGCCGTCGAAGCGTTATCGCCTGCTCGGCCCTATGGCCTTTACATATCTATAACAACCACACTTAGATTTTTTTAGTCAGATGCTTTACAATGTTCGGCAATCACTTGTAAACCCCCATCCCCGGGAGTACTGCAGCAATGGCAAAGACAATCGGAATCGACCTCGGCACCACGAACTCGGCGATGGCCGTGCTCGAAGGTGGAGAGCCGACGGTCATCGAAAACTCAGAGGGCGGCCGCACGACGCCGTCGGTCGTCGCCTTCACAAGCGGCGGCGAGCGACTCGTCGGCACGCTGGCCAAGCGCCAGGCCGTCACCAATCCGGAGAACACAGTGTTCTCGATCAAGCGCTTCATGGGACGCAAGGAGGCCGAGGTCAAAGAAGAGGAGTCGATCGTCCCGTACAAGGTCGTGCGCGGCGAGAACGGTGACGTGCGCGTCGACGTCGAGGGCAAGCAGCTCTCGCCTCCCGAGATCAGCGCGATGACGCTGCAGAAGCTCAAGACCGACGCCGAGGCCTACCTTGGTGAGACGGTCGATTCTGCCGTCATCACCGTCCCCGCCTACTTCAACGACGATCAGCGTCAGGCGACCAAAGACGCCGGCAAGATCGCCGGGCTCGAGGTCAAGCGCATCATCAACGAGCCGACTGCGGCCGCACTGGCCTACGGGCTCGACAAAGAAGAGGACCAGACGATCCTCGTCTTCGACCTCGGTGGCGGCACGTTCGACGTCTCGGTGCTCGAGATTGCCGACGGCGTCTTTGAGGTGAA
>JBIQMF010000246.1:0-2408 GCA_044463545.1 Solirubrobacterales bacterium | reverse complement strand
CTCGGGCAGCTTGCCCTCTTCGTTGGCCTTGGCCGTCAGCTGGTGGCTGCGCACGCTCCAGGCGTCCATGTCGGCACGCGTCATCTCGAACTCGGCAGCGACCTCGCTGGCCTCGTGAGCCATGTGCTTGCCGGAGAAGGGGTTGGTGAGACCGTCGTTGATCATCGCGTCGATCATCTTGCCGTCGCCCATGCGGTAACCGAAGCGGGCCTTCGGGAGCATGTAGGGAGCGTTGCTCATGCTCTCCATGCCGCCACCGACACCGACCTCGATGTCGCCGGCGCGGATCGCCGAGTCGAGCATGCCGACCGCGCGCATACCTGAGGCGCAGACCTTGTTGATCGTCTCGCTCGAGACTTCCTTGGGGATACCGCCCTTGATCTGTGCCTGGCGCGAGGGGATCTGGCCGTTGCCGGCCTGCAGGACATTGCCCATCACGACGTGGTCGACCTGGTCACCACTGACGCCGGAACGCTCGAGCGCCGCCTCGATGGCGATACCGCCGAGCTCGACTGCCTTCAGCGAGGAGAGTCCACCGCCGAGCTTGCCGACCGGGGTGCGGGCCGATCCGAGAATCACTGTCTTGGCCATTGGTGCTGCCTTTCGGAAGAGGGTTCGGGGTCGAGATGCGGGCGCCTTGTGGGTGCGGGGCCCGGGGCGGTTTCCGTGCCGCCAGGGCTTCAAGGGTAGTGACCTCAGGGATATATTGCCGTCCATGCCGCAGATCATCGAAATCACCACTCGCCAGGGCGATCCAGCCGAAACCACAGCCGACACCCGCGTGATCGGACTGATCGACGGAACCCCCAGCGGCATCGAGCCCGTCGACAAGCTTGTGGACAAGGGTGAGATCAAGGCCACGCACAAGTCGACCGGCCTCGCCCACGCCCACGGCAAGCGCTTCGTCAGCGTCGGACTGGGCAAGCAGGAAGAACTGACGAGCGAACGCGCACGCGCTGCCGGCGCAGCGGCGCTGGCGGCAGCCAAGGGCATCTCGGCCAGCACACTGGCGGTCGAGCTGCCGGACGGGGTCGACGCCGGGGCCTTCGTGGAGGGCGCGATCCTCAAGAACTACAGCTTCGACGAGTACAAGAAGAAGTCGGCCGACGATGAGGATGGTGCCGACGCGGACGGGATTCGTTCGATCGAAGTCTTCGGCGAGGGTCTCGAGGACGCCGTACGCCTGGCGCGCGCCTCGGCCGAGGCCGCAAACCGCGCCCGCGACCTGCAGAACCAGCCGGCCAACGTCGCGACCCCCTCCTACCTCGCCGACCGCGCCGCCGCCATCGCGGCCCAGCACAGCCTCGAGCTCGACATCCACGACCGCCAGTGGATCGAGGACAAGGGCATGGGCGCCTTTTCGGCCGTGGCGCGCGGCGCCGCCGAGGAGCCACGGTTGATCGTGCTGCGCTACAACGGCGCAGGCGCCGCCGGACCGACGCTGGGGTTTGTCGGCAAGGCCGTGACCTTTGACACCGGCGGCATCTCGCTGAAGCCGTCGGCGAAGATGGAAGAGATGAAGTTCGACATGTCGGGCGGGGCCGCCGTACTCGAGGCGACGGCTGCGATCGCCGAGCTGGGCCTGCCGGTCAACCTCATCAGCGTTGTGCCGTCGACCGAGAACATGCCCGGCGGACGCGCCACGAGGCCCGGCGACATCGTCACGGCCTACAACGGCACGACGATCGAGATCAACAACACCGACGCCGAAGGCCGCCTCATCCTGGCCGACGCGCTGAGCTACTGCATCGAGCTGGGAGCCGAGCGGGTCGTCAACCTCGCGACGCTGACGGGCGCGATCATCATCGCGCTGGGCAGTACCTACGCCGGGCTCTTCAGCAACGACGACGAGTGGGCGGCCGCCGTGGAGGCAGCCGCCGAAGCCACCGGCGAGCTCGGTCACCGACTGCCTCTGCACCCGGAGTTTGCAGAGATCATCAAGGGCAAGTACGCCGACATCAGCAACGCGCCGGGCTCGCGCAAGGGCTCCTCGATCACGGCTGCGGAGTTCCTCAAGAACTTCGTCGGCGACACGCCATGGACCCACGTCGACATCGCCGGCACAGCCTGGGACCTCGCGCGCAACTACGTAGGAAACGGCGCCAGCGGCTTCGGCACACGGATGCTCATCGAGCTGGCACGAAGCCACAACCAGTAGTTCAGCGGCCCGCCAGTGGCGCACCAAAGATCCGCAGGCGATGAAAAAGAACCACTGAGCCCAACCCCTTTGCATGCCTCCGGCATGCAAGCCGAAAGCCCGCTCAGAAACCGCATGAACAAGGGGTTTCTCTTGCATGCCTCCGGCATGCAACGGATTGCACGGCCAGAAAGCCCCTTGAACAAGCGGTTTCTCTTGCATGCCTCCGGCATGCAAGCCGAAAGCCCGCTCAGAAACCGCATGAACAAGG
>JBIQMF010000245.1:0-2437 GCA_044463545.1 Solirubrobacterales bacterium | reverse complement strand
GATTTGGTTGTAGGTCGGGCCGACGTAGCGGTTGGTGCCGCGCTGCGTGAAGCTGATGGCGCCGCGCACGCGCAGACCGAGGTCGGGCAGGCCGCCCCCCGTCTGCTTGACGAGATAGACGTCGCCCGAGAGCCCGGCGGCGATCAGCGGCGTGTGGATCTGGACAATGCCGACGCGGCTGGTGCTTGGGCAGCTATCGGCGGCGAAGTCGGCGTCGGAGCAGACGCGTCCGAGTTGGGCCACGTCGACGTTGTTCGATGCCGGGATCGTCGTCACGATCTTCTTCGGCGAGGTCGAAACCTGACCGTCAGCCTGGACGCCGGGGTTGTCGATCGTGAAGTCGAAGGACGGCGAGGTGTTGCGGTTGGGTGAGCCGATCGTGACGGCACCGCTGATCGGGGAGGGGACACCGCGGTAGTTCGTGCAATCGGGCGTGATCGTGTCGGTGTTGCCGCGCTAGAAGGCTCCGTGACCGGCACCCAGCGGCGTCTCGTCGGCCCCGTGATTGCCGTAGGTCGAGCTGGCCCAAATCGTCGAGCGCCACTTCGAGCAGTCGGTCGGGTTGGTCATGAAGGCGCGGCCGTTGGGAAGCCTGCCGAAGAAGGTCAGCTGCATCCAGTTGGTGCGCGCCCATACGACCGGGAAGCTGGGGTCCTCGGGATCGGTCAGCAGCGTATTGATGCCCTCCGGTGTCGTCGTACGCAGGCGCAGATCGCCGTTGGTGTCGGGCGCGATCTCCATCAACGTGCGGATCGGGCCGCCGACGCCCATCGCCGGACTGACGTAGATGCCGATCTTGGCCGGCACCTCAGGGTCGCTCTGAAGCAGCGAAACGCGGGTCACGCCGCCGAGGAACTCGACCTCGTTGGTGAAGACACTGATGAGAAACTCTCCGGCCGCCTCCGGGGCGTCCTCATCGTCACGACCGACGAGCGAGTTCGAGATACGGAAGATTCCGACGGTCGCCGAGTCAGGGCAGATCGAGTTGCGGAAGGTCTCGATCGGGCAGCGTTCGGCGTAGGGCACGGCGTTGGGGTTGCCGACGAGACCCGGCGGGATGTCGACGACGAGCGAGTCGAGCGTCTCGCGGAAGTCTGTGCCGGCCGGGTAGGTGAACGGGTCCTCAACCATGCTGACGAAGGGGTTGGCATGCGAGTGGGCGATCGTCGCCTCCCCGCCGTAGCCGAAGTTCATGTCGACCGTGAGGTCGGAGTGCGCGCCCAGCTGTGGATCGCTGAGCGTGGTCTTGATCTCTGGCGCGATCACCGCCGACGCCGTCTGAGCTGCGGCAAAGAACGTCGCGGCGACGAGCGCCAGTGTCAGCAACACAGCCCTGCGGGCGTGAAGATGCTTCATTTTTGTCCCCCGGATTTTGAGTTTGTCCCGCTGCCCCGGCCGCTCATTGAGAGCTGTCCGCCCGAAGCTTCGCAAGCAGACTATTTGACATGCTGGCGCGTGGCAATCGCCGCTGCAACTGGCGCTGCGTCAGCCGACGCAGGCCCGGACGCGATCAGGTCGCGACCAGACCCTCGCCCAGCTCCTCGCTGATGCGCACGTCGATCGAGTAGTCGATCGGCAGCACCAGCAGGCTCGGCACGTCGAGCGTCGTCGCGTGACGCAGCTTGGCGCTGAAATCGTCGATGCTGGTTGCGCGCCACGCCGGCATGCCGAAGGCCTCGGCCAGCTTGACGAAGTCGGGGTTCGTGAAGTCGACACCGAAGTGGCGGCCGAAGCGGTTGTCCTGCTTCCAGACGATCGAGCCGAACTGCTGGTTCTCCCAGATGATGTTGACGATCGGCGTCTTCAGGCGCACGGCCGTCTCGAGCTCCTGGCAGTTCATCATGAAGCCGCCGTCGCCGTTGACCGTGATCACGGTGCGGTCGGGGTGGACGAGCTTGGCCGCAATCGCCGCAGGCACGGCAAAGCCCATTCCGGCGAGGCCGTTTGCGATCAGCACGGTGTCGGGCTCGTGGGCCGGGAACATACGCCCGATCCAGAGCTTGTGCAGTCCGACGTCGGAGACGAGGATGTCGTGGCGGTCCATCACCTGGCGGATCTCCCACAGCGCACGCGGCGGCTGGGCAGGGAAGGAGTCGTCGTCCTTGGCCGCCTCAAAGCGTCCCATCACGACGTCGTGCAGGTGGCGTGAGCCGCCGTTGTATGCGACGTCGCGGCACTCTTCGCTGAGGATGTTGAGGATGTGGAAGATGTCACCGATCAGCTCGATCTCGTGCATGAAGTGACCGTCGATCTCGGCGGCGGTCGTGTCAATCACGATGATCTTCTTGTCGCCGTCGGGGTTCCAATGCTTGGGCGCATGCTCGACGAGGTCGTAGCCGACCGCGATCACGAGGTCGGCGTCGTCGAAGCCGGCCAGCGAGTAGTCGCCGGCCTGCAGACCGGTCGTGCCGAGCGAAAGCGGGTCCTCGTAGTCGAT
>JBIQMF010000244.1:0-2459 GCA_044463545.1 Solirubrobacterales bacterium | reverse complement strand
GGCGAAGTCGCCGCCGCGGGCACGGCGGTGCTGGTGGCAACGCACGACGTCGAGTTCGCGGCTCGCTTCGCCCAGCGCGCCGTACTGCTGGAGGGCGGGCGCGTGCTGGCCGACGCGCCCGCGGGTGAGTTGCTGGGGGGCGGGTGGCACTTCGCGACTGCGACGGCGCGGTTGCTGGCCGGGCAGGGCGTGCTCACGCCCGAAGCGGGCGCACGGCTGCTGCGCGCGGCGCTCGATGCGGGGTCGCCATGAGGAGCGCCGAGCTGTGGCAGATCGGCAGCATGCTCCTGCTGCTCTCGGTGATTGCGGCCGGATTCGCCTGGTTTGAGGTCACCCGCCCCTCGGCGCGTATCGTCGCGACGGTCGCCGCGCTCGTCGGCTTTGCCGTCGTCGGGCGCCTCATCTTTGCGCCCTTCCCGTCGGTCAAGCCGACGACCGACATCGTGATCGTCGCCGGCTTTGCGCTGGGGTTTGCGCCGGGGTGGACGGTCGGCGTGCTGACCGCGCTGGTCTCGAACTTCTACTTCAGTCAGGGTCCTTGGACGCCGTGGCAGATGCTGGCCTGGGGGCTGTGCGGGTTGGCCGGCGCAGTGGCTGCGCGGCTGGCGCCGTCGGCGCCGCACACGCGGCGCGGGCGCCTGCTGCTGGCGCTGATCTGTGCGCTCTGCGGGCTCATCTATGGGCTCGTCGTCAACTTCGGCAGCGCCGTCAACCTGGCCTCGGGCGACCTCAGCACCGCATTCTGGATTCAGCTCACCACCTCGCTGCCCTTCGACCTCGCGCACGCATTCGCCAACTTTGCCTTCTTCATCGCCCTCGGCCCGCTGCTGATCGGCATGCTCGAGCGCCTCGTGCGCCGTGAATCACTGGTCTGGCCGCGCGCCGAGCCTGCGGCAGATCACGGTTCAACACCTGCTTAATAGCTGCAGGGGCCGCTCGAACGAAACATTTCGGCCCCAGATTCGTTGTTGTTTGTGTGTATCTGGACGGATCTCTGAATGCACGCTGTCAGCCCCAAAATTGGGCTTGCAATCGAGCGCAGATTTCCTTATGATGCAGAGCGTCGTACTTGGACCGCTGCGGCGGCTGAAAACGACGAGGCGGCCGGTTGTGGGTCGAATTCCATCCCCGCGCATGACCGCGACAAAATCGACCGTGAGCAGGTAATTTGAGTCTGTTGCCCGGTGAAACTTCCGACATGCAGACTTTGTAACATCGAGTAACTAACCCCATCAGGCGTCGTCATAACCCCACCACGTTCTCAAGCGTCGGAAATCAGCACCGTCGCCAGTCGGAATTCATCACCGGCGCAAGCAGACGACACCGGATCATTTTTTCCAGAGCAGCAGCAGACGTGCTTCGGTCGGCCAGACAGACCGGGCAGTTTTTGAACGCGACCCCCACAGACCCCACCAGAAACAAGGCACAAATTGGCAACTTTCACGCAGGACATTTTTGAGATTCCCGAGATCGGCTCGCTGCTTGAGGCCGAATCGGTCACCGAAGAGCGCCTTCTCGAGCTCGCTGAGGTTCACGAGCTCGAAGAGGTCATGCTCGATGACGTGCGCTCGCGCCTGATCGAGGCCGACGTCACGATCATCAAGGGCGAGGAGGACGAGGCCGCCGCCATCGAGAAGCGCGCCCTCGACAACCACGCACAGGCGGCCGAGCTGCCCAGCGACCTGACGCGACACTTCATCAACCGTGCCAGCCGCCACAAGATCCTCACGCGCGAGCAGGAGGTCACCCTGGCCAAGCGCATCGAGCGCGGCGACGAGGTCGCAAAGCGCCAGCTCATCGAGAACAACATGAAGCTCGTGATCAAGCTGGCCGGCAAGTACCGCGACCAGGGTCTCGAGTTCGGCGACCTCATCCAGGAGGGCGTGATCGGCCTCAACCGTGCGGCCGAGAAGTTCGACTGGCGCAAGGGCTTCAAGTTCAGCACCTACGCGACCTGGTGGATCCGCCAGTCGATGCAGCGCGCCACGCAGAACCAGGGACGCACCGTGCGTCTGCCGGTACACGTCGCCCAGCAGCTGGCCAAGATCCAGAAGGCCACGCGGCGCCTGGCCGTCGAGCTCGCCCGCGAGCCCACCGACGCCGAGATCGCCGAGGCCACCGACATGGAGATCGAAGAGGTCGAGCGCGTCAAGCTGGCAGCGCTCAAGCCGACCTCGCTGAGCCTGCCCGTCGGCGAGGGCGACTCCGAGTTCGGTGACTTTCTCGAAGACGAAGACACGATCACGCCCGAGGAGTTCGCCGTCGAGGCCGAGCGTCAGCGCAAGATCACGCGCCTGCTCTCAAGGCTCTCGCCGGACGAGCGTCACGTGCTGGCCGAGCGCTACGGCCTGGCCGGTGGCGAGCCGCGGACGGCCGAGGCGATCGCCCGTGGCAGCGGTATGACCGCCGCCCGCGTGCGCGAGATCGAGAACGCCGCGCTGAAGCGTCTGGCCCAGGAC
>JBIQMF010000243.1:0-2484 GCA_044463545.1 Solirubrobacterales bacterium | reverse complement strand
GAACGGTCTCTCGACGACGGCGCCGACCGTCAACGTCGCCTACACCGTCGACGGCGCAGCAGCGATCCCGCCGCAGACAGCCTGCAGCGTCGGCGGCCAACCTTCGCTCGACGCCAGCAGCAACACCTTCATCCTGGCCGAAGGCCTCAACACGATCACGGTCGCCTGCAGCAACCAGTTCGGCGCCGGGCTGCAGAAGAGCGTCAGCGTTACGGGCAGCCCGCCGTCGGGTGTCGCCGTGATCGATCCCGTCGAGGGGGCCAACACGACTGCCCCGTCTGTCAACGTCGTCTACCTCGTGAGCGGTGCCGCGACGATCCCACCCGGCACGACCTGCACGGTCAACGGCGACCCTTCCACGAGCACCTCCTTCAACCCCGTCGAGCTCACGCCGGGGGCAAACACGATCACCGTCGTCTGCACCGGGGCCTTCGGCGCGCCGGCGTCCTCGTCGATCCATGTGACACGCGGCAACGTGCCCCTGGTGGCCATCACGGCGCCCAGCGACGGCAGCCACACGGCCGCGCCTGCCGTCAACGTCAGCTACAGGGTCAACGGCAGCTCAGTGATCCCCAACGGCACGAGTTGCACGCTGGGCGGAATCCCCAGCAGCAGTGCCACCAACAACAACATTGCGCTGACACTCGGCGTCAACACGATCACCGTGCGCTGCAGCAACCAGTTCGGCCAGAGTGCGCCGGCCAGCGTCAGCGTGACCCGCGGCAACCCGCCGCTGGTCGCCGTGACGGCGCCGGCCGACGGCCACAACACCACTGCGTCGACGGCCAACATCCACTTCAGCGTCGACGGGCAGTCGACGATTCCCGACGGCACCACTTGCAAGCTCGGCTCGCTCGACACGGCCACGCCGCTGGACAACCCCGTCAGCCTCACGCTGGGCGCCAACGCCTTCAACGTCACCTGCACGAATCTCTACGGCTCGCACACCGCGAGCGTGACGATCAACCGCGGCAGCCCGCCGAGCGTGACGATCAACAACCCGGCCGACGGCACAAAGACCGCGGCTGCCTCAATCCTCGTGGACTTCACCGCAAGCGACCCGTCGGCAGACTGCAGTGTGGGCGGCGCGCCGGCCGCCCCGAGCCCGGCGAGTGTGCCGCTGGTGCTGGGCGCCAACACGATCACGATCATCTGCAGCAATCAGTTCGGCAGCGGCCCGGCCAGCACCGTCACAGTCACCCGCGGCAACGCCCCGCAGGTACAGATCAGCGCTCCACTCGACAACCTCACCACCACCGCCGAGTCGGTCAACGTCGCCTACAGAGTGGACGGCGCCAGCGAGACGATTCCCGCCGGCGTCACCTGCACGCTCGATGCTCAGCCCTCCAGCAGCCCGCAGGCCGTCAACAATCCCCGCACCCTGGAACTCGGGCCGAACACGATCAGCGTCGCCTGCACAAATGAGTTCGGCACCGGCTCGGCCGCCGTCACCGTCACGCGCGGTAAGGCTCCAAGTGTCGAGATTGTGAGCCCCACCGACGGCACGAATACGACGGCCACCTCTGTCAATGTCAGCTTCACCGTCAACGGCGCGCCGCAGATCCCGCTGGGC
Organism: Solirubrobacterales bacterium; assembly: GCA_044463545.1. GTDB lineage: Bacteria > Actinomycetota > Thermoleophilia > Solirubrobacterales > JACPNS01 > JACPNS01. Next base: position 911 of record JBIQMF010000243.1, on the reverse strand, counting down.
ACCCAGTGCTCGATCGGTGGCAATCCGACGCTGAGCACGACGACCAACAACATCAACCTCGCCCTCGGCACCAGCCGCATCAGCGTCTCCTGCACGAACGCCTTCGGCACCGGCACCGACACGGCAGACGTGACGCGCGGCAACGGCCCTGCGGTCGCCATCAGCGCGCCCGCCGGCGACGCACTGACGACCACCGCAGCCAGCACCGAAGTCGTCTTCACCGTGAACAACTTGGCGACGATCCCCGTGGACACCAACTGCAAGGTCAACGACCAGCCGGTGGCGACGACGAATCGCACGGTCGCGCTGACGCCCGGGCTCAATGCGATCACGGTCGCCTGCACCAACAACCACGGCACCGACTCGCGCGAGGTCACCGTGCTGCGCGAGGGCAGCGCCCCATGGGTGCTCATAAATGCAGCGCCCAACACAGTGACGCCCGAGTCTCCTGTCAACGTCACCTGGCGTCTCGAAGGGGTCGACCAGAACGCGGCCATCCCCGAGGGCACCACCTGCACGATCAACGGACGGCCCACGACCAGCTTCTCCGTCAACGCGCTGTCGCTGCAGCCGGGGCCGAACACCGTCACCGTGACCTGCGCCAATGACTTTGGCGAGAGCTCGGCCGTCGTCACGGTGACCTACGAGCCGCCGGCGCCAGAGCCGCAAGATCCAAAGACCGAGGACGTGCCGGCGCCGCCGGCCGAGGCACCGACCACGCCGTCCACGCCGTCCGCGCCGCTCAAGCCGAAGAAGCTCTCGGTCAAGCTGGGCAGCAAGAAGCCGCTGAAGCCCGCAAGGCGCGGCGGCATGTTCACCAGGCGCGGCGGCCTGCCGCTGAGCATCAAGCTCGACGTCGCAGCCAGCGTCAAACTGCGTATCGAGCGACTGCCGCAGAAGCGTCGAGAGCT
>JBIQMF010000242.1:0-2502 GCA_044463545.1 Solirubrobacterales bacterium | reverse complement strand
GACCTGGGAGCGCGTCAGCATCGACCGAGGCGGCGCCGACGGCGGCACCCAGCCGCGTCTGATCAGCAGCAGCAACGGCAGCGCGGTGATCGCCTGGGTCGACCCGGCGTCGGTCGCCAACGGCGGGCACGCCATCCGCGCCCGCTACCGCGCCCCTGGTGCCGGCAGCTGGGGCCCCGACGAGGTCATCGCCTCAAACCCCGAGAACGCCAGCGGCAATTACCAGTTCGACATCGCGATCGACTCCTCGGGCAACGTCACGGCCGCCTACCTCGACCCGATCGACAAGCAGCTCAAGACGCGGACCCGCCCGTCGATCGGTGCCTGGGGTGCGCCGACAGTGCTCAGCGGTGGCCTCACCGCGATTGACCAGCCACAGGTCGCGATCGGTGCCGACAATCAGGCTCTGGTCGCCTTCGTCGCCGACAACGGCGGCGATGAGGGCGTCTACAGCAAGCGCACCTACCTCGTGCAGGGCGACCTCACGCCCGACCCGCCGCCGGGCCCCGGCCCGGGCGGACCCGGCACCGGCGGCCCGGGCACGGGAGCGTCGCCCCTGGTCGTGCCGAAGGCCTCGCAGATCAAGCCAGCCGCAAAGCAGAAGATCAAGACCCTCGGCAAGAGCGGCAAGCTGACGCTGAACCTCCCGAAGATCGACACCGGCGTGACGATCTCCTCGAAGGTCACGGTGACGGCCAAGGTCGCGCGCTCCTTGAAGCTCAAGGTCAAGCGCGGCGCCAAGACAGTGACGATCGGGACGGCAAAGACGACGACCAAGAAGAGCGGCAAGGTCAAGTTCAGCATCAAGCTGAACAAAAAGGCAAAGTCCGCCTTCAAGAAGGCCGGCAAGAAGGTCAAGTCCGTAAAGGTCAAGGTCGCGCTCACGTTCACGCAGGGCGCAAGCAAAAAGACCGTCACAAAAACGATCAAGATCAAGCGCTGAACCGGGCCCGGCGTGTGAACACCGGCGCCCAGCAAGCCCAAGCCTCATAACTGCGGATACCTGGTCGTGGCGACCAGGTATCCGCATGCTTCGGCGCTGGTGTGGGCTGCTTCGGGCGCATTCCGCCGGCAGCCATTGTCAAACCTGGCTGCCCGGGCAACTGCTCCCGGGCGATAGCGTGAGGACACCAATCCAGGCCTCTCAAAACCAAAACCAACAAATCTGATCCGGTTTTGTTACTTTTCAGATTCCCACCGCTTCCAGACTGGAGATTTCAATGAGTGACGCAGAGAATCGTTTCGGGCCGGAGACCAACGCCCTCCACGCAGGCCAGGCGCCGGACCCCACCACCAACGCACGAGCCGTGCCGATCTACCAGACGGTCTCGTTCGAGTTCAACGACGCCCAGCACGCGCAGGACCTCTTCGCGCTGGCCGAGCCCGGCAACATCTACACGCGCATCATGAACCCGACGTGGGACGTGCTCGAGCAGCGCGTGGCCGCGCTCGAAGGCGGCGTCGCGGCGCTCGCGCTCGCCTCCGGCCAGGCCGCGGTCACCTACTCGGTCCTCAACATCACCCGCAGCGGCGACAACATCGTCGCCCTCTCGACGCTCTACGGCGGCACCTACAACCTCTTTGCCCACACGCTGCCGCAGTACGGCATCGAGGTGCGCTTCGTCGACCCGGACAAGCCCGAGGAGCTGGCTTCGCTGGTCGACGACAAGACGCGCCTCGTCTTCGGCGAGACGATCGGCAACCCGCGCCTCAACGTCGTCGACATCCCGGCCTGGAGCGAGGCCGCCCACAGCCACGGGCTGCCGCTGATCATCGACAACACCGTCGGCACCTCGGTGCTGGTCGACGTCTTCGGCCTCGGCGCCGACGTCGCCGTGCACTCGGCCACCAAGTTCATCGGCGGCCACGGCACCACGATCGGTGGCGTGATCATCGACTCGGGCAACTTCGACTGGGCGGCCAACGCCGAGCGCTTCCCCGGCCTCACGCAGCCCGACCCCTCCTACCACGGCGTCGTCTGGACCGACGCGCTGGGGCCTGCGGCCTACGTCGGCCGCGTGCGCACAGTGCTGCTGCGCAACACCGGCGCAGCCCTCTCGCCCTTCAACGCCTTCCTGCTGCTGCAGGGCGTCGAGACGCTGCCGCTGCGCATGGAGCGCCACAGCGAGAACGCGCTGGCGCTGGCCGAGCACCTCGAGAAGGCCGAAGGCGTCAACTGGGTCAACTACCCCGGTCTGCCGAGCTTCAGCCACCACGAGGTCGCAAAGCGGATCATGAAGGGCGGCTACGGCGCGCTCCTGACCTTCGGCATCGAGGGCGGCCGCGACGCCGGACGCAAGTTCATCGAGTCGCTCGAGCTGTTCTCGCACCTGGCCAACATCGGTGACGCAAAGTCCCTGGCCATCCACCCGGCCACGACGACGCACTCGCAGCTCAACGACGAGGAGCTCAGCAGCGCCGGCGTGACCCCGGACACCGTGCGTCTCTCGGTCGGAATCGAGTCGATCGCCGACATCATCGCCGACGTCGACCAGGCGCTGG
>JBIQMF010000241.1:0-2555 GCA_044463545.1 Solirubrobacterales bacterium | reverse complement strand
GGTTGCAGGTGAAGATGATCACCGTGGCATTTTCGTCGTCGCCGGAGAAGACCGTCTCCTCGTCCTCGGTGTTGGGCAGCAGGAAGGCCGGGGCGCGGTCGCCGAGCTTCAAAACTGGGTTCTGGTCACTTGCTCTTGCTCGCATAGCGCGTCAGCGCCTCCTTCATGTCGTCGGGGTCGGGCAGCGGCGACGGGCGGCCGTCGCGGTGGTAGTAGAGCCTGCATTCAAGCCCATAGGGCTCGTCTTTGGGGTCAGCAATGTCGGTGCCGTCCAGGCGGATCGTGGGCGAGCCGACGAACTTGTGGGCCTCGGCGTCTTCGACCGTCTCGATCTCGATGATCTTGACCTCTGCCGGGTCGAGGCCGATCTCGCGAAGCTGATCGGTCAGCCGCGCCAGCACGCGCTCGTGTGACGGACAGCCTTCCCAGAAGAGGAACTCGATCACTTCACTCGGTGGTGAAGGGGCTGCGCTCGGGGGTCACCGGCGCGACCAGTGGGCGCTCGTCGGGGACCTCGACGGGGATCAGCTCGGGCGCCTCGATGAACTCCTCAAGCGCGTCCTCGATGCCGCGCGCCGAGCCTTCGCACTGGATGCGGAAGCGCTCAGGCTGGATGTCGTCGGCGGCCTGCACGGGCACGCCCGCGACGTCCTCCCAGTCAAAGCGCTCACGGTCGAAGTGGCTGATCAACACTGCCTGCGCGGGCATCGGGCAGGTCGCGTCGTGCTGGGCCAGGCCCTTGACGATGTTTTCAAGCATTTTGGCTTCGAGCGACATAGCTGTGTGCATTCTACGGGGGGCCGTGGCAGGCCCGCGCATTGTCGGCGGGCGGCAGGCCGCTTATGCTGGTGTTCTCCTTCTCATCTAATGCTGGAACGCACTGAACCAAATGAAAATTCTTGATCGCGCGCTCTTGCTCGGAGTGCTGATTGCGGCCTTCTGCGCATTTCCTACTGGCGCCGCAGCCGCCGAGTACTGCATCAACGCCGACCTCGAGTGCGCATCAACGCCGGAGAACATCTACCCCGGCACTCAGCAAGGTCTCGCCGACGCGCTGGCCGCGGCCCATGCCAACCCGGGCTCTGACACGGTTGTCATGGGGCCTGGGACGATCGCCATCACCTCGCCTTTGACGGCGCAGACCGGTGCCGACAACGAGCTCTTCATCGAAGGCGTGGGCAAAGGTGGCAGCGGCGCGGTTCTCGACTTCACGCACGCCTCGGGCACGGGGCTGGCGTTTCAGGCAACTTCTGCGCCAAACAGCGCAATCAGGGCGGTCGGCGTGAAGATCTCGGGCTCGACCACCGGTTCACGCGCGGCAGTTTCGGTTTTCGGCGGCAAAATGACCGATGTACAGGTCGAGGTTGTCGGCGGCGGGCATCGCACTGTCGGCGTGGAGATGTGGGGATTTGCCAGCTGCGAGTACTGCCACTTCTCGGTCGCCGGCCCGGACGCCGTAGGACTGCAGGCAGGCGGCTCGACATCAGTGACAGCGAGCAGTTTCAGCGGTATGGACGCAAGCCTGTCCACGATCGGCCTCCATCAGACGGCAGGCTCGTTGACGCTGAGCAGATCGCAACTCTCGCAGTTCGGTCGCACCATCGTGGTCGATGGGAGTGCCGCCATCGCGGCTGTCCGCGACACCCTGATCGAGCTCGGGAACGTGCTCGGAGCGATCGGTGTGGAGGCCGCTCAGGCCGGAGCCGGAGTCGGCCAGATCACCGCCTCGCTCGACGGCGTCACAATCTTCGGCAGCGGGTTTCTTCAAGTCGGCGTCAATGCGGTCGCCAACACGAGCGTGCTGATCGGCGAGCAGGTCTACATGACGATCACCAACACGCTGTTGATGCTCACGGACTCGATCAGGTGCTCCACGAGCATCGCTCCGAGCAGCGTGTCGATCTCGCTCTCCTACAGCATGGTCGGTTCGTTTGTGCCAGCAGGGAACTGCACGGTCACCCCGAGCAACAACATCGACGCTGCACTGCACACGGCCGACGAGGTATTCGTCAACGCGTGGGCAGGCGACCTGCGGCCGCGCCCCGGCTCGCCGGTGATCGACCAGGGCAATCCTGCCACCGTTCCGAACGATCGCTCCTTTGACGCCATCAACGGTTATCGCTTCGCGCCGGTGCCGGGTGGCCGCATCGACATCGGCGCAATCGAATACCAGCCCTACGCCCCCGATCAACCGGAGATCACCGCGTCCGCGACGATGGTGCTCCTCGGCACGCCGATTGAATTCACCGCCCAAAGCTCCGACGGCAACGGCGACGCGCTGACCTACCACTGGGACTTCGGCGACGGCAATGAGTCCTCAGACCAGAATCCCACGCACACCTTCGCCGCGGCCGGCAGTTACGACGTCGAGGTTTGGGCTTACGACCCGGTGCTCGGGTCGATCCCTGCGACGATCACGATCACCGTGCTTGCGCCGCCGGTCGATCCGCCGGTCGTCCCGCCGCTGCCGCCGACCGACCAGCCGGCGCTGCCCCTGCCCGCCAGCGTCGTCTTCGGCAAGTTCAGCAAGAAGATCAGCTTCAAGAAGCGGGCCA
>JBIQMF010000240.1:0-2577 GCA_044463545.1 Solirubrobacterales bacterium | reverse complement strand
CGCCGGGCCGCGACTGCCGGGAACTGGGCATTGAGGTCGCCGGTCGTGGTGAAGATGCAGGAGACGAGCGCCGCTGGAGTCAGGTCGTTGCGCGAGAGCGCCTCAACCAGCAGCTCCTCGGTGGCGTCGAGGATCTCGGTCTCGTCGTTGCTCCTGACGGTGGTGGCGCCGCGCAAGGCGAACAGGCGTTGGCTTGTCTGTGTCATCGTTCTGCTCCCCGGCCGTGCGGCCGCTTGCGCCGGCCGGGCTTGTGGGATTCGACATTCTGCCAGAGCGCCCTGACCTCCTCGTCTGAGAGCCGGCGCACCGCGCCCAGCTTCAGCCTGCCGAGCTCGAGCGGACCGAACGCAACCCGCTGGAGTTCGCCGACATCACGCCCGATGGCCTCGCACATCCGCCGGACCTGGTGGTTTCGGCCCTCGCGGATCACGATCTCGAACTCACGCTGGCCGGTCTTCGTGACTGCGGCCGGCGCCGTCGGTCCGTCGTCGAGCTCAACGCCGCGCGCCAGCTGCTCAAGTTCAGCGCTGCCCAGGGGCGCGCCGCGACGCACACGCACGCGATAACGCTTCGGCACCTCGTAGCGAGGGTGGCTGAGCTTGTTGGCCAGATCACCGTCGTTGGTCACGAGCATCAGGCCGTGCGAGTTGGCGTCGAGTCGCCCGACCGGGTAGAGCCGCTTTTCGCTGCCCACGAGATCGACGACCGTGCGCCTGCCCTCGGGGTCGCTGGCAGTGCTGATCACGCCGAGCGGCTTGTTGACGATGTAGACGACGCTGGCCTCGCGCGCCACGCGCTCTCCGTCGACCGTGATCTCGTTGTCGTCATCGACATCGCGGGCCGGGTCGGTGACGGTACGGCCGTCGACCGCTACGCGGCCGTCGAAGATCAGGCCCTCCGCCGCGCGGCGGCTGGCGACTCCGGCATGGGCGATGTATTTGGCAAGGCGCACGGCGAGAAGCGTACGCTTCTGCACGTGGACATCGAACTGCTGAAGACGACGCTCGAAGATCTCGACCAGCCCGCCTATCGCGCGCGGCAGGTCTGGGAGTGGGTTGCACGCGGCGCCGCGAGCTACGAGGAGATGCTCAACATCCCCAAAGAGCTGCGCGACGAGCTGGCCCCGCGGGTTCCGCTCTCGGCGCTGACGGTGGTCGACCAGGCCGAATCGCGTGACGGCACCGTCAAGGTGCTCTTCCACACGCACGACCAGCGCCCGGTCGAAGCCGTGATGATGCGCTACCGCGACGGCCGCCGCTCGATCTGCGTCTCAAGCCAGAGCGGCTGCCCGCTGACCTGCACCTTCTGCGCCACCGGGACGATGGCCTTCGGCCGCAACCTCACGACGGCCGAGATCATCGCGCAGGCCCTGCACTTCCGGCGGATCGAGCCGATCGACCACTGCGTCTTCATGGGCATGGGCGAGCCGATGATGAACCTGCCCAATGTGCTGTCTGCCTGCGAACTGCTGCCCGACGTCGGGGTCACCAACCGCCGCACGACCGTCTCCACCGTCGGCTGGCTGCCGGGGATCGAGGAATTCAACAAGATCGACCGCCCCATCCGCCTGGCCTTCAGCCTGCACGCTGCCGACCCGGAGCTGCGCAGCCGCATCATGCCAGTCAACGACCGCTGGCCCGTCGAGGACGTGCTGGCCGCCTGCGCCCAGCACCACAAGAAGACCAACCGCAAGGTCTTCATCGAGTACGTAATGCTGGACGGCGTCAACGACCATCGCGAGCACGCGCGCCAGCTGGCCGACGCCCTGACGCCACACGAGGCGTTCAAGGTCAACCTGATTCCGTACAACCCGACCGGCACCGGCTATGAAGGTTCGGCGCGCACGACGATCGCCGCCTTCCGCGACACGCTCAAGCGCGCGGGCGTACCGGCCACGGTGCGGCTGACGCGCGGGCAGGACATCGCCGCAGCCTGCGGCCAGCTGGTGGCCGAATCGATGCGCTCGGCCACCCCAGACGTCGCGGGCAGCTCGCCGCGTGCGGCCACCTCCTGAGCGGCCGCGCCAGTCCTGCCCGGCGGCAGGCGACCGCTTTAAAAACGAAGGACCCCCGCCTAGTCCATAGCGGGGGTCCTTCAACGATCAGCTCCCGGGGGGGTGTGCCTTGCGGCTGGGAACATGATCAGCTTTGAAATTCCTGGGGGGAGCGTCGGGCGCGACATGCATGACCGGCCTTCCTGCCAAATCACTCGCTGTCACGCCGACAGTCAAAGCCCCGAAACTCGAATCTCCTTGTTCTCACCTGGTGAGTTGAAGACCTTGTCCCGGATCGTTCAAAGGCGTTATCGGCGCCAATAACAATAGGTGAATACCCCTTTTGGGGTAATTTGGACGAATGTTCGATGGGTTCAGACCCCAAATCGCATGTTGATGGGGTCTACGACCCCCGAACATCCGTCTCGTCCGCGCGGGACGCCGGAAATCTGGCCGGGATCAGGCGCTTTCGAGCTCGGGCTGGATTGATTCGGCCTGCGGCTGGGCGGGATTTTCGGGCGTCCTGGCCTCCCCCGCCTTCATCAGGCGCTCGCCCAGGTCGCGCTCGTCGTCTGGCGACCGGT
>JBIQMF010000239.1:0-2600 GCA_044463545.1 Solirubrobacterales bacterium | reverse complement strand
GCATCACGTCGTAGGCGATCCAGGGCTGGCGCCCCACCTCGGTGACGATCCAACCGGCCTCCAGTGCGACCAGCGACAGGACACCGCTGAGCGCCACAAGCCGGAAGAACCAGACGCTGCGCGGCAGCGCGCCGCGCCGCCACCAGGTGGCAAGAAACCACAACGAGAGCAGAGCCAGCACGCTCCCGATGCCGACCATCACGTGGAAGGCGTAGCGCACGGTGTTGACGGGCCCGGGCCTGGCATCGGGCGCCACGCTGTCGAGACCGGCCACCGTGGCGCTCGGGTCGTGGAAGGCCAGCAGCGAGAGCATCTTGGGAATCTCGACGCCGCCCTTGACGCGGTTCTCATCGTGGTCGTAGTACCCGCCCAGCGTGAACGGCGCACCGCTTGTAGTGCTGCCGAGCCCCTCCATCGCTGCAAGCTTGACCGGCTGCTGGGCGGCCACCTCGCGACCGGCCCAGTCACCGACGACGAGCTGCACGGGCGCAGCCAGCGCGGCGAAGGCCAGCGGGATGATCAGCGCCGTGCGCACGTAGCGACTGCGGTCGCCCTTGAGGTGTGCCACGGCATACACGCCGGCGGTGAGAAATCCGGCCACCATGTAGCCGGCCAGATACATGTGCGCGACCTCGTGCCAGAAGTAATCGTTGAAGAGGGCGCGCCACGGATCGACGTTGACGACCGCCCCGCCGACGACATCGAAGCCGACCGGGTTGTTCATCCAGCCGTTGACCGAGATCACCATCGTCGCGCCGAAGATGCCGGCGATCATCATCGGCACCCCCGACCAGAAATGCACCTTGGCCGGCAGCTTGTCCCAGCCGTAGACATAGATCGCGATGAAGATCCCTTCGATGAAGAAGGCCAGGCCCTCGAGCCCGAAGGCAAGGCCGAAGACGTCGCCGAAGGTCGCCATGAAGTTGGGCCAGAGGATCCCGAACTCGAAGGTCAGGATCGTGCCGGTGACGACGCCGATGGCGAAGAAGATCACGATCACCTTTGACCAGCGTTGCGCGATCTCGCGGTAGAGCGCCTCGCCCGTGCGCAGGTACAACCCCTCTGTGAAGAGAACGATCGCCGGGAAGGCGATCCCGAAACAGACGAGCGGGATGTGGACGATCAGGCTCAGTGCCTGCAGCTGACGCGCCCACAGCAACTCGTCGCTGCCGCCACCTCCGAACTCGCCTGTGACGCGCGCAAGCTCTGCAAGTGGCAGCAGATGGATCAACTGCTGGGCCACAGCCCCAGACTACTGCTCTCAGGCGTTCGGCGCCGACCGGTATGCCGGGATCTCTCGCCGACCGGATCACCCGGGCCGTGCGGAGGGGCGTCGCAGGCCGAGCTCGGCCTGCAGGGGCGGTCTACTCGGTACCGCCGGCCAGTCCGGGACGCGGCAGCGGCGTCGGTCGGGCGGCGCTTCCGGGCACGGGGCGTTCGGGCAGCGGGCGACCGGTCGGCTCGGTCGGCGGCGTCTCGGGCTCCGGGGCCTTGAAGACGTCGTCCTCTGACTCGCCGTCGAGCAGGCGCAGGAACTGGTCGGACTCGATCGTCTCCTGGCGGATCAGGATCTTCGAGATGCGGTCCAACTCTTCGCGGTGGTCTTCGAGCACCTTGTGCGCCGTCTGGTGTGCGTTCTCCACGAGCCGGCGCAGCTCGGCGTCGATCTCGCTGGCGATCTCGTCTGAGTAGTCGGGCTCGGAGGAGAACTCGCGACCCAGGAACGGCTGACCGTGGTCGTGGCCGAAGACGCGCGGGCCGAGCTTCTCGCTCATCCCGAAGCGCATGACCATCTGCTTGGCCGTCTGCGTGACCTTTTCGAGGTCATTGCTGGCGCCCGTCGTGATCTCACCGAAGATGATCTCCTCAGCTGCGCGTCCGCCCAGCGTCATCGCCATGTTCTCGGTCAGCTCGGCACGTGTGGTGAGGAACTTGTCCTCGGCCGGCATGCTGATCGTGTAGCCCAGCGCCTGGCCGCGGTTGATGATCGAGATCTTGTGCACCGGGTCGCAGTTGGGCAGGAAGTGCCCGACCAGCGCGTGACCCATCTCGTGGTAGGCCGTGATCAGGCGCTCCTTGTCGCTCATCAGACGTGACTTGCGCTCCGGACCCGCGATCACGCGCATGATGCCTTCTTCGAGCTGCTCCTCGCCGATCGCCTTCTTGCCGTCGCGCGCGGCCAGCAGCGCCGCCTCGTTGATGAGGTTGGCAAGATCTGCGCCGGTGAAGCCGGGGGTCTGGCCGGCCAGCTTCTCGAGGTCGATGTTGTTGTCGATCGGCTTGCCGCGCGTGTGCACTTTGAGGATCTGCGTGCGTCCCTTGCGGTCGGGGCGGTCGACCGTGACCTGGCGGTCGAAGCGGCCGGGACGCAGCAACGCGGGGTCCAGCACGTCGGGACGGTTGGTGGCGGCGATCAGGATCACATTGTCCTTCGTCTCAAAGCCGTCCATCTCCACGAGCAGCTGGTTGAGCGTCTGCTCGCGCTCGTCGTGACCGCCGCCCATACCGGCGCCGCGATGGCGTCCCACGGCGTCGATCTCATCCATGAAGATGATGCAGGGGCTGTTCTGCTTGGCCTGCTCGAAGAGGTCGCGCACGCG
>JBIQMF010000238.1:0-2606 GCA_044463545.1 Solirubrobacterales bacterium | reverse complement strand
AGCATCGCCAGCGACGAGAGCCAGGCAAAGCCCCCGGCCAGCAGCAGCGCGATCACTCCGGCCAGCGGCAACTCGGCAGAGCCGGCCGTGACGAGCGCAAAGACGACGGCGCTGGCACCCAGCACCTGGTCGTCGCTGGCGCGGCCGCGGATCTTCGGTAGCAGTGCCACCGCGACGAGCGCGCCTGCGCCCAGCGCCCCGAGCAGGATGCCGTATCCCGAGGAGCCGAGACCCAGGCGGTCGGCCGCGATGTTCGGCAGCAGCGCCCACAGCGCCGAGCCGGGGATGGCGAAAAGCGCCACGCGCAGGAGGATGCGCCGCACGACACGCCCGAAGCGGGCGTAGCGCACCCCCGCGCCGAGCGCCGGCAGCATGCGCTGGCGGCCCAGCACCGGCTGTTCGGGACGCTTCCAGACCAGCAGCGCGGCGATCACAAGTACAAAGGAAGCCGCGTTGAGCGCGAAGACCAACGCCGGACCGCTGGCGGCCACGAGGAACCCGGCCACCGCCGGCCCGACCGCGCGGGCGACATTGACGGTGACGCCCGAGAGCGACGCCGCGGCCGGCAGCTGCGAGCGCGGCACGAGCTCGGGCTGGATTGCCTGCCAGGTCGGCAGCGTGATTGTGTTGGCCGCCCCCAGCAGGAAGAGCATGCCCAGGAGCGTCCACGCGCTGAGGTCGCCGAGCCACGTCAGGACGGCCAGGATTGCGGCCAGCAGGGTCGAGGTAGCCGTCGAGGCAAGCAGCAGGCGCTTGCGGTTGTAGGCGTCAGCCAGCGCCCCGGCCGGGAGCGCCAGAAACAGCACCGGCAGCAGCGACGCCGCCTGCACCCAGGCCACCAGCGCCGGGCTGTTGGTCGTCTCGACGAGAAACCACTGGGCTCCGACGACCTGCATCCAGACGCCGATGTTCGAGCCCATCTGCGCCGTCCACAGGATCGTGAAGGTACGGTGGCGCAACGGCGCCCAGGGCGATCCCGTGGCGGCAGCTCTGAATTCGACGGTGCTCATGCTCGCCCCAGAGTCTCGCGTACGGCGCTGCCAGAAGGTGGCGCACTGCCGGGCGGCGCCGCTTCCAGCCCGCGCGACCGACACAGCGCGCACTGCGCCTGCGCGCGGGGCCGACTATTTTTGCTGCTCGCAAGGTTACGGCCGTCGAGGCCGCCGATGCCAGAAGATCGATCGCGAAGGGACAGCGGATGAAAGACAACGAGCCGTCGCTCGAGACCCGTGCAATCCACAGCGACGGGCCGCAGGACCAGCACGGCTCGCCGCATCTGCCGACCTACAGCTCGACGACCTACGCCTTTGAGAGCACGGCCGACCTGCTCGACGTCGTCGAGGGGCGGCGCGATGGTGCGCTCTACACGCGCTACGGGATGAACCCCACGATCCAGGCGCTCGAGCGACAGATGGCCGCGATCGAAGATGCCCCCGCCGCCCAGGCCTTCAGTTCGGGCATGGCGGCCGAGGCCGCGCTGTGCCTGACCCACGGCCGCGACGGGATCGTGCTCGTGGGCGATGCCTACGGCGGCACGATGGAGCTGGTCGGCGACCAACTGCCAGAGCTCGGGATCACCACGACGCTGGTGTTGGCCGACGAGCTCGACCGACTCGACGCGGCGCTGGCGGCCGGAGCCGGCCTCGTGCTCTGCGAGAGCCCGACAAACCCGACGCTCGAGATCATCGACATCGCGGCGCTGGCCGACCGCAGCCACGCCGGCGGCGCTCTGCTGGCCGTCGACAACACGTTTGCCTCGCCCGTGAACCAGCGGCCGCTGCAGCTGGGCGCGGACTTCGTCGTCTACTCGGCGACGAAGTCGCTGGGCGGCCACTCAGACCTCACGGCCGGCTTCCTGCTCGGCGCCGCCGACCTGCTGGCGCCGGTCTGGAACTGGCGCAAGAACCTCGGATCGATGCCGTCCCCGGAGACGGCCAGCCTGCTCTCGCGCAGCCTGCGCACACTGGCCCTGCGGGTGCGCCAGCAGGACGCCAATGCCCTGGCCGTGGCCGAGGCGCTGGCGCGTCACCCCCGCGTCACGCGCGTCTTCTACCCCGGTCTCGCCTCGGCGGCAGGCCACGAGCTTGCCTGCAGGCAGATGAGCGGATTCGGCTCGATGGTGACCTTCGAGGTCGACGGCGATGCCCAGGCGGCTGCCAAGGTGACCGACGCGCTGGAGATCTTCGCCCTGGCTCCCAGCCTCGGTGGCGTCGAGAGCCTCGTGACCCAGCCGATCACGACAACCCACCACGACATCTCGGCGGCAGAGCGTGCGCGGCGCGGCATCACCGACGCCATGATCCGCCTCTCTGTCGGGCTCGAAGCGGCCGACGACCTGATCGCCGACCTGACCCGGGCGCTCGACACGCTCGACGCCTGAGGCCGGTACGCCGCGGCCCGCCGGCGCTTCAGCCGATCCCGAGGCGGTCGAGCAGGCCGTCGTCGCGGCGCCAACCCTTGCGCACGCTGACCTTCAGTTCGAGGTGGACCTGACCCCCCAGGAGCGCCTCGAGCGCGGGCCGCGCGGCTGCGCCGATCGACTTGATCATGCGTCCACCCTTGCCGATGGCGATGCCCTTCTGTGAATCCGTCTCGACCCAGAGGTT
>JBIQMF010000237.1:0-2639 GCA_044463545.1 Solirubrobacterales bacterium | reverse complement strand
GTACACGGAGGACGACGACCCCGCGCCGCTGGGCGCCTACGGCCGCACCAAGCTGGCCGGTGAGGAGCAGGTCGCCCTCAACAACCCGCGCCATCTCATCGTGCGGACCTCGTGGCTCTACGGCATGCACGGCAAGAACTTCGTCAACACGATGCTCTCCCTGGCCACGCGGCAGAGCGAGATCCTTGTCGTCGCCGACCAGTTCGGCTCCCCGACCTACTCGCGTGAACTCGCCGCACGGATCGTCGAGCTGATCGACTTCGAGCGCCTCGGGGTGATGCACCTCTCCGGCAGCGAAGTGACGACGTGGTTTGAGTTCGCCAAGGAGATATTCCGCCAGAGCCAGGTCGATGTGATGGTGCTCAGCGGACGCACCGAGATGCTCGACCGCCCGGCTCCGCGCCCCGTCAATTCTGCGATGGTCAGCGAGCGCGACGACGCGCCGCGGCTTGAGCGATGGGATCGCGGCCTGCACCAGTACCTGATCGAACGCGCAGCCGCCGCCCAGGCGGACGCGCAGGAGGAAGACGCCCAGTGAAACTGCTCGTCACCGGCGGTGCCGGATTCATCGGCAGCAACTTCGTACGCCACGTGTTGACCGAGCACCCCGACGACCAGGTCGTCGTGCTCGACAAACTGACCTACGCCGGCCGACGCGAGAACCTCGCCGACCACGAGGACAACCCGCGCTTCGCCTTCATCCACGGCGCCATCGAAGACCGCGAGGTAGCCGAGGCCGCAACCGAAGGCGTCGACGCCATCGTCAACTTCGCCGCTGAGAGTCACGTCGACCGCTCGATCGAAGAGCCCGACGCCTTCATCAAGACCGACGTCTTCGGCACGCAGGTGCTGCTCGAGATCGCCCGCGAGCGCGGGATCGGCCGCTATCTGCAGATCTCGACTGACGAGGTCTACGGCTCGATCAGCGAGGGCTCCTTCACAGAGCAGTCGCAGATCGACCCCTCCTCGCCCTACTCGGCCAGCAAGGCCGGCGGCGACATGCTCGTGCAGGCCTACTTCCGCACCTACGGACTACCTGCGCTGATCACGCGTGCCTCGAACAACTACGGGCCCTACCACTACCCCGAGAAGCTGATCCCGTTGATGATCCTCAACGCCTTCGCCGGCTACAAGCTGCCGGTCTACGGCGACGGCATGCAGGTGCGCAACTGGCTCTACGTCGAGGACCACTGCAGCGGCATCTACACGGCGTTGACCAAGGGTGCCGAGGGCGAGGTCTACAACATCGGCGGGCCGGATGAGTGCCCGAACATCGAGGTCGTCGAGCGCATCATCGAGCTCACGGGCGCCTCGAAGGATCTCATCGAGTACGTCAAGGACCGCCCGGGACACGACCAGCGCTACTCGCTCGCCAGCGACAAGCTGATGGGCCTCGGCTGGGCGGCGCAGACGAACTTCAAGGATGGGCTTGAAGCCACCGTCGACTGGTACCGCCAGAACGAATGGTGGTGGGGGCCGATCCGCTCGGGCGAGTACCTCGAGTTCTACAAGCGCCAGTACGGGATGTCACTCGACGGCTGACGCCGAGGTCGGGACCAGATGCGCGTCCTGCTGATCACGCCAGGTGCCCCGTCCAAGCAGCACGTGAACGGCGGCTCAACCCGCATGCACCGGCTGTATCGACGACTGATCGAGCTGGGCAACGAGGTCACGGCGGTCTGTGTGCTGCCGGCCGACGGGGCAGCTTCGATCGCCGAGCTCGAAGCCGACGGCTTCACGATTCGGGCGCATCTGCGCCCGCGCTCGCGCCTGCGTGAATCCCTCCGCGCCATGGCGCTGCGCCCGTCGCTGCTGCTCGGGTTCGCGCGACGCTCGATGAAGGAGTTGATCGCCTCAGTCTTCTGGGTCGACGTTGCCGAGATCGTGCGCAGCGAGCTGTCTGATGGCGACCACGACGTCGTTGTGATCGAAAGTTCGTTCGCCGCGTGGTGGCGTGAAGAGATCGAGACGGAGCTGCCCGTCGTGCTCGTGACCCACGAGGTTGAAAGCATCCAGCTCATGTCCAAGGGCGCCCGCGTCGGCGGCCTTGCGGGCCTTGCGCGCTACATCGACGGTGGTCGCGTGCGGCGCTCCGAGCGGCGCTACACGCCACTCTTCGACAGCGTTATCACGGTCTCCGACCTCGAGCGCCGGCAGCTGGGTTCGATCGTCGGCGAGGGCCGCATGCCGCGCAGCCACGTCGTCGGCAACGGTGCAGACCTCGTGCCGAAGAGCTCGGTGGCGCAGCAGCCCCTGGGGCATCGCGTGCTCTTCACGGGCACGCTGGCCTTCCCGCCCAACGCCGTGGCCGCCGACTGGTTGGTGCACGAAGTCTGGCCGCTCGTGCGCGCGCAACTGCCGCGGGCCCAGCTCGACATTGTCGGCGCCAGGCCGCCGCGCGCGGTCCGGCAGCTGGATCGGCACGTCGGCGTCCACGTGCACGCCGACGTGCCGTCGACGTTGCCGTACTTCTCAAGGGCGGCGGTCTGCACGCTGCCGATGCTTGAAGGCGGTGGCACGCGACTGAAACTGATCGACGCCTTTGCCGCACGACGCGCGGTCGTCGCCACCTCGAACGGCGTTGCCGGCGTCGACTGTCGCCACGGGCGCGAGGTGTTGGTGGCCGATTCAGCCGAAGA
>JBIQMF010000236.1:0-2650 GCA_044463545.1 Solirubrobacterales bacterium | reverse complement strand
GTAGATGCCCAGCATCACGATCGAAACGACGATGGCGCTGACGGTGGGTTGACGCATCAGCACCAGCAGCAGCACGAGGAAGATGCCGGCCGCGAATGCGGCGCGGATCGTGGCGCCGCGCCAAGTTGGCGGCCCGCTGGCACGGTCGACCTTGCGGTTGTTGGCCCGCTGCATGGCCTGCTGGCGGGCCTGTGCGCGTGTTTTTGGTCGGCTGGTGCGTCCGCGGGCCTCGACGCGTCCGGCCTGGTCGCCGCGGTGCTTGGTCTTGCGCTTCTTCTTCGTCTGTGCCACGGCTGGTCAGCTTAGTGTCTGCAGACGCTGCTCGATGACGCTCTGCTGGCGGTCGAAGCCGAGGATTTCGACGTCCGCGGGAAAGCCCTCGAAGGCCGCGCGAGGCGCCAGACCCACGAGCTCGGCCTGCAGCACGGGAGCGCGGCCGCGCACGAACGCGACGATCTCGGCCAGCGGCACCGTGAAGGGGTCATGGACGTTGCACGAGACCTGCGCGAGCCCGCGGGATTCAAGCTCGAGGCCGATCGCCCGCACGCCGGGCAGCCCGCCGCCGGCCTCGCGCAGCTCGGCAGCGACGGCCTGGGCGATCTCGAGCGACTGCCCGGGCTGCAGGTCGACGTTGAAGGCCACCATCGGCGGCCTGGCGCCGACCAGCGTCGCGCCGCGGGCCGGATCGATCTCGGACGGCCCGAAATCGGCGCTGATCTCGCCGCTGGCCATGCGCCGCGCGAGACCCTCGCGCCCGCCACGCCTGAGCTCGGCGCGTTCGCGTCCGCCTGCCAGCTCGCCGTAGAGGAAGACCGGCGTGTCGGTGCCGCGCGCGATCATGTCGGCCGCCGTCAGGGCCTCGGCACAGGCTGCTCCGCGCGCCCGCGCGTCGAGGTACACGAGCGGGACGACGTCGACGGCACCGACGTGCGGGTGGACACCTGCGTGCGCCGAGATGTCCAGCAGCCGATGGGCGACTGCGGTGCCGCGCGCAAGTGCCGCAGCCAGCTCCCCCTGCCTGCCGGCCAGCGTGAAGACAGAGCGGTGGTGATCCGGGTCGCTGTGGATGTCCAGCAGGTGGGCCGGCGCGAAGGCCGCCGAAATCTGCCCGATCGAGTCGCTGTCGACCCCCTCGGAGACATTTGGCACGGACATCAGCATTGGTACGCTCACGGTCTCCCGGCGGGGTAGCTCAGTTGGTTAGAGCAGCGGAATCATAATCCGCGTGTCGGGGGTTCGAGTCCCTCCCCCGCTACTGCCTGTTGCAGTCGCCGCGAGCGGCGACTGATTCTGAAGGGGCCGCCAAAGGGGCGGCCTCTCTTGGCCTGACGGCTGCTGCCCCCTTCGCCTGCTGCTCCGCTGCATCTGGCGCTGCGCGCGCCGCGGCCGGCGGCGTCTCTCGGACCGCTGTGGGGACCCTCCAGTGGCACTATACTTTTTGAAGTGCGGGACTTCTGGCGACTACTTGGGTTCTTGCGGCCTTATCGCTCAGGAGTGATCTGGTCGACGCTTCTGGCGGCGTTGGCGATGGGTGTCGGGGCGATGATTCCCCTGCTGGCCGGTGCCGCCATCGGTCGCGTGCAGAACGGCGACACGCGCTCGCTCCTGTACATCTCGCTGGGCGTGCTGGCCGTGGGCATCGTGCGAGCCATTTCCTCGATCGCGCGCCGCATCATCAGCGGGCACGTCTCACTCGGCGTCGAGCACGATCTGCGGCTGTCGCTCTACGGACACATCCAGCAGCTCGAGCTGGGCTTCTTCCACGACCAGCAGACTGGCCAGCTGATGTCACGGGCCACCGTAGACCTGCAGGTCGTGCGCTTCTTTCTCGGCTACGGCCTTGTCTTCATGATCCAGAGCGCCTTCACGATCCTCTTTGCCGGCGCCATCATGATCTACCTGCAGCCGTCCCTGGGTCTGCTGGTGATGGCGACGATGCCGCTGGTCGTGATCGCTGCCGCGCGCTACGGGCGCAAGGCCCGGCCGGCCGTCCAAGAGGTGCAGCAGCGGCTGGCCGAACTCTCGGCAGACGTCGAGGAGAACATCTCCGGCGTCCGTGTGGTCAAGGCCTTCGCGCGCGAGGATCAGCAGCTGGCCGGATTTCGCCACTCTGCTCAACGCGTCTTCGACCAGAGCGTCTATGCGGCGCGGCTCGCCGCCTTCAACGACCCACTGCTGGCCTTCATCCCGTCGATCGGCCTGGCCATCGTGCTGCTCTACGGCGGTCATCTGGTGATCGACGGCGAGCTCTCGCTCGAGAGCTTCACCTCCTTCTACTTCTTCGTCGGCATGCTGATCGTTCCGATGCGCATGCTGGGCAACACGCTTGGCACCGCCCAGCGCGCCACCGCCGCCGGGATGCGCATCTTCGAGCTGCTCGACCGACCGGCGCGCATCGAGACCGCCGCCGACGCCGTGGCTCTGCCGCAGGGCGCCGGTGCGGTCGTCTTCGACGACATCAGCTTCAGCTACCCCGGCTCGAGGCGCCGCGTGCTCGAGGAGGTCTCGATCGAAGTCCCCGCCGGACAGACCTTGGCGATCGTCGGTGGCACCGGCTCGGGCAAGACGACGCTCGTCTCCCTCGTCTCGCGCCTCTACGACGTCGACTCCGGCTCGATCCGGATCGACGGCGTCGACGTGCGCAACCTTG
>JBIQMF010000235.1:0-2654 GCA_044463545.1 Solirubrobacterales bacterium | reverse complement strand
GCCGCCTCAAACAAAACAAAAAGGCCCCGCCGGTGTGCTGGCGGGGCCTCTCTGATTGCGACTTTGGGATGCGGCTGATGCCGCAGCGAACTACTTGAGCTCGACGGCTCCGCCGGCCTCTTCGATCTCGGCCTTGAGCTTGTCGGCCTCTTCGCGCTCGACACCCTCCTTGACGGGCTGCGGGGCGTCGTCGACGATGGCCTTGGCCTCCTTGAGACCGAGGCCGGTCGCCGCGCGGACGACCTTGATGACCTGGATCTTCTTGTCGCCGCCGCTGGTCAGGATGACGTCGACCGTCGAGGAAGCCTCCTCGCCACCGGCGTCACCACCGGCACCGCCGGCGGCCGGAGCCGCTGCTGCCACGGCCGTGGCCGAAACGCCGAACTCCTCTTCGAGGGCCTTGATGCGTTCAGAGAGCTCGAGCACCGAGATGCCCTTGAGCTCCTCGATCCAGTCTGCTGTTGAAGTTGCCATGTGTGTTTCTCCTTGGGTTTTTCGAATCTCAAAAACTGATTGCGGTCAGCGCCTACTCGGCGTCGCCTTCAGTTGCGTCTTCTTCTGCGGGAGCCTCGTCCTCGGCCGGAGTCTCTTCGGCTGCGGCGTCTGCCTCAGGGGCCTCTTCGGCCTCGGCCGCGGCCTCGGCTTCGGGTGCCTCTTCAGTGGCGGGAGCCTCAGCAGCCTCCTCCTCGGAGGCGTCGGCACCTGCGGCGTCGGCCCCTGCGGCCGGGGCCTCCTCGGCGGCAGGTGCAGCAGCACCGTCAGCCGGGACGAGTCCCTGCTCTGCGATCTGGCCCAACTGCACGGCAAGGCCGCTGAGCAGACCGTTGAGGCTGCGCACGACGCCGGTGATCGGCGAGGCGAGCATGCCCACGAGCTGGCCGTTGAGGACGTCGCGGCTCGGGAGCTTGGTCAGCGCCTGGAACTGGTCGACCGAGATGATCTGACCCTCCATCACGCCGCCCTTGAACTCGAGCAGCTCGTACTCCTTCTTGAAGTCCGCGATCGCCTTGGCGGCAAGGGCGATGTCGCCCTTGACGTAGGTGAACGCGGTCGGGCCGGAGAGGAACTCCTTGAGGTCGGTGCCACCAGGGGCATCGGCCTTGTCCAGAGCAAGCCTCGTCAGGGTGTTCTTGACAACCTGGAAGCTCGCATCTGCCTCACCCAGCTTTCCACGCAACTCAGCGACCTGAGAGACGCTCACACCGCGGTAGTCGATGGCGAAGATCGCCTCCGACTCGGCGACACGTCCTGCGACGTCGTCGACAAATGCGGCTTTCTGTTCTCTGTTCACTTTGTCTGTATCTCCTGTGGATTGGTCTCGCCGCGAGAAACGAAACAGGGCGAAACCGAACACAGGCAGACGCGGCGAAAGCCACGAAAGCTTGAAATCAATCTCCACCTGGCCGGGAGTTCTACGGTGAGTAACTGCCTACCGCGCCCCGTCGTCTCTGGCGAGAGGGGAAACGGTACCAGCCCCAGGCCGATCTGGCGTCCCCCACAGCGGTCGAGGGCAAAGGCGCCGAGCTCAGCTCGGCTTCTTCTTCGCCGGAGCCTTCTTCTTGGCCGCCGGCTTCTTCCTGGCCGGGGCCTTCTTTTTCTTTGGGCCGGCGGCGCGGCGATCGGCCAGCAGCTCGACTGCGCGTTCAAAGCTGATCGTCTCGACGTCGTCGCCCTTGCGCAGTGAGGCGTTGGTCTCGCCGTCGGTCACGTAGGGGCCGAAGCGGCCGTCCTTCATCGTGATCGACTTGCCGGTGTTGGGGTCTGGCTCATCCCACGCCTTCAGCGGCGGCTTGGCCTGGCGGCCGTACTTCTTGGGCTCGCTGTAGATCTTCCTGGCCTCTTCCTCGGTGATCGTCAGCAGCAGCGCCTCGGGGTCGTCGCCCGTCAGCGTGCGTGAATCTGTGCCCTTCTTGAGGTACGGGCCGTAGCGGCCGTTCTGGGCCGTGATCTCAACCCCGTCCTCGCCGGTGCCGACGACGCGCGGCAGCGACAGCAGCTTGACCGCATCCTCAAGCGTCACGGTGTCGAGGTCCATCGACTTGAAGAGGCTGGCCGTACGCGGCTTGTCCGACTTCTTGGCGTCCTCGGGCAACGCCTCGGTGACGTACGGACCGAAGCGGCCGTTCTTGGCCGTGATCAGCAGTCCCGTCTCGGGGTGGGTGCCGAGTTCGCGGTCGACGCCGGTCGGGTTTGCCAGCAGTTCCTTGGCGCGCTCCAGCGTCAGCTCGTCGGGCGGCAGGTCTTCGGGCACGTTGGCGCGGGTGGGGACGCTCTCCCCCTCCTTGTTCTTGACCATCGGCGGCCCTTCGACATACGGGCCGTAACGGCCGACGCGCAGCGCGATCTCCTCACCCAGCGGGAATGTGGCCAGATCGCGCGCGTCGATGTCTCCGAGGTCTTCGACGAGGCGCTTTAGCCCGGTGTCGTTCTCGCCCTCGCCGGTCCAGAAGCTCTGCAGCACGTCGACGCGCTTCTGCTGGCCGTCGGCAACCTTGTCCAGCACTGCCTCAAGTTCGGCCGTGAAGTCGTAGTTGACGAGCCGCGCGAAGTGCTCCTCGAGCAGACGAATCGTCGAGAAGGCGATCCACGCCGGCACGAGCGCCGTGCCCTTCTTGTACACATAGCCGCGGTCCTGGATCGTCGAGACGATCGAG
>JBIQMF010000234.1:0-2688 GCA_044463545.1 Solirubrobacterales bacterium | reverse complement strand
CTTCCGAGCTCGGGCTCGGAAAGGCTGAACGCGGCGCGGATCTCACCGGTTGCCATGCGCGGCAGATACTTGGCCTTCTGCTCCTCGGAGCCGAACTTCATCAGCAGGTAGGAGCCGATGAAGTGGGTGTTGACGATTCCGGCGACGCTGATCCAGCCGCGCGAGAGCTCTTCGACGATCATGGCGTAGGTCGTGAGGTCGAGTCCCATCCCGCCGTACTCCTCGGGGATCGTCACGCCGAAGAGTCCGAGCTCCTTCATCTGCTCGTTGACCTCCTCCGGGAAGGAGTCCTCGTGGTCGTGCTTCTCGGTCACCGGGATGACCTGCTCGTCGACGAACTGACGCACCATCTCGGTGATCGCCAGCTGTTCTTCTGTCTTGTCAATCTGTGCGGGCTGTGCTGAAGCTTCCATGGTGGTTCCTGAAATAGTGGTTTGCGGGAGTGGGAAGTTGTGACGAGGACGCCGAGCTAGGACGCCGACTCGGGTGTCCAGGGTTCGCCGGGGTCAAGGCCGATGAGGCGGCCCTTGGCGGCCAGCTCCTGGGCCATCTTGCGGTTTGCCTCATCGATCATCTCGTTCTCGAACATCACGGCGCCCCGCTTCTCCACATTGGTGGCGTGGTCATAGGCGGCCAGCATGCGCTCGGCACGCTGATACTCCTCGAGCGGCGGCGAGTAGAGCTCGTTGATGATCGGAATCTGCTGCGGGTGCAGGCTCCACTTGCCGTCGAAGCCCATCGTGACGGTGCGGACTGCGGCCTCGCGCAGGCCCTCGTCGTTCTTGACCTGGCTGTACGGGCCGTCAATCGCCTGCAGGCCGAAGGCGCGGGCGGTCGAGAGGATGCGGAAGTTGACGTAGTGCCAGATGTCGCCGGGGTACTCGCGGTTGTCGCCGCCGACCGAAAGGATGCGCATGCCCATGGCGGCCGAAAAGTCGCCCGGACCGAGAATGAGCGTCTCGATGCGCGGAGAGGCGGCCGCGATCTTCTCGATGTTGATGAGACCTTCGCCGTTCTCGATCTGCAGTTCGAGTCCGATGCGGCCCGACTCCCAGCCCTTGGTCAGCTCGATGCTGGTCAGCAGTCGGTCGATGAACGTGACGTGCTCGGCCGACTCGACCTTCGGGATCATGATGCAGTCGATCTTCTCGCCGGCAGCCTCGACGACCTCGATGAGGTCGCGGTAGGCGAAGTGCGTGTCGACGGCGTTGACGCGCACCACCACGGTGGGTGCCTGATAGTCAAAGGTCTTGAGCGCGTTGATGATCAGGCCACGCGCTTCTTCCTTCTTGTCGACGGCTACGGCGTCCTCGAGGTCGAGGAAGACCTGGTCTGCCGGCAGGCCGGCCGACTTCTCGAGCATCTTTTCGCTCGAACCGGGGACGGCGTGGCACGAACGGCGCAGCCGAACAGGGCGCGCGACCTTCTCAACTTTGATTGACATCGATTGGAGATCCTGTGGGGTACGAACTCGCGGCTGGTTGGGCGCGGCCGCAGTGGCTCTCAGCGCAACCCGTCAGTCCGCGGTCTCAAGTTGGAATCTGACGGCTCGGAATCATAGTCCTACGCGCAGGCAGCCCCGTGGCCGCGCAGGAGCTGGCCTGCCGCGTCGCGCGGAGCGCATCGGCTGCGGCCCGCGCGAGTGCGACGGTGCCCGCGGCGGCGGTCTGGAACGGATGCTGGACGATCGAA
Organism: Solirubrobacterales bacterium; assembly: GCA_044463545.1. Taxonomy (GTDB): domain Bacteria; phylum Actinomycetota; class Thermoleophilia; order Solirubrobacterales; family JACPNS01; genus JACPNS01. The sequence goes on along the minus strand of JBIQMF010000234.1, from coordinate 996 downwards.
AAGCTGCTCGATGAAAAGCCGGCGCGTTAGCCTCGGCTGCGTGAGCGACCAGGCCTTCATCAGTTTTCCGAAGATCGTCGAGGCGCTGGCGTCGGATCCGCCAGGGCCTGCGCTCATCGAGCTGGCGCGCGACGGGTCGCGGCGCGAGTACAGCTTTCCTGAAGTGGTCGACGCGGCGTCACGCTACGCCGGAGCCTTCGCCGCGCGCGGGACGGCCAAGGGCGACGTCGTGCTGACGCTGGTCGGCAACCGCCCCGAGTGGGTCTTCTCGATGCTGGCCTGCTGGCAGATGGGCGCGGTGGTCCTGCCCTGCAACGAGATGCTGCGCGCCAAGGATCTGGCGCTGCGCATCGAGGTTGCTGCGCCGTCGCTCGTGGTCTGCGACGAACGCAACCGCGCCGAGCTCGAGGCCAGCGGCTGGAGCGGCCCGACGATCCTTGTGCCCGACGCCTCGTTGCTGGACACCGAACCACGCGCGCCTGCTGTCGCCGCGCCGGCCGACCCGGCACTGATGATCTTCACATCCGGCACGACCGGAAATCCCAAGCCCGTCGTGCACACCCATGGCTGTCTGCCCGGGCAGCGGCTTCAGGCCGAGTTCTGGTTCGATGCAAAGCCCGGCGAAGTGGCCTGGTGCACCGCCGCCAGCGGCTGGAGCAAATCGGCCCGTAACGTCTTTCTGACGCCGTGGTTGTGCGGAGCCACTGCCGTACTGCAGGACGTCCGCTTCGACCCCGCCGAACGCATGGCCACGATCGCGGCCGAAGGCGTCAACGTGCTCTGCATGGCGCCCACCGAGTACCGCGTGATCGCCCGGCGCATGAAACTCACGCGCATCGATTCGCTGCGCCAGTGCGTCTCGGCCGGTGAGGCCCTCAACGCAGAGATCTTCAACAACTGGCGCGAGGGCCTGGGCGTCGACATCCACGACGGCTACGGCCAGACCGAGACCGGCGCGATCACGGCTGTGCGGCCAGGCGACGCCATCAAGCCCGG
>JBIQMF010000233.1:0-2699 GCA_044463545.1 Solirubrobacterales bacterium | reverse complement strand
CGATGCGGGTCCGGCAGCCGACGCCGTGGCGCTGCTGGGTGGCGGCGAGATCGACGCCGTGGCGGTGCTGATCTGCCGCAAGAAGCCGCTCAAGGCATTCCTCACGGCCGTCGAGGCCGCCGGGGGCGAGGTGCGCGAGTTCAAGGCCCCAGCTGATTCTGAGCTGCCTGGGTGGTGCGTACAGCAGGCCGGCCAGCTCGGCGTGACGCTCGACGCGTCGGCGGCCCAACTGCTCGTGGAGATTGTTGGCAAGCCGCCCAAGCGCGTCTCGGCCGCGCAGAACTGGAGTCCCAAACGCCGGCTGCTCGGCGAGCTGCAGAAGCTGGCCGTCCACGCCGGCCTCGGCGGCAGCGTCGACCGCGCTGCGGTCGAATCACTGGTGCGCGGCGAGGCGACGGCCGAAGTCTTCGCGCTGACCGACCACGCGGTGTCGGGCGACTGCAGCGCGGCCATCGGCGACGCCCAGAAGCTGCTCGACGCGGGCGAGGCTCCGCCACGCATCGTGGCGATGCTGGCGCGGTCCTTCGGCCAGGTCCAGACCGCAGCGGCGCTCAGCGAATCCGGACGCGGGGGCGAGGTCGCGGACGCCGTCGGCGGACAGGCGTGGCTGGCCAAGAAGCTGCTGGGCCAGGCGCAGCGTCGCGGCGGCTCGTCGCTGCGCGCGGCGATCGTCGAGCTGGCAGAGCTCGACAGCGCCGTCAAGGGCGGCAGCGCGCTCGATGCGCAGACGGAGCTGCTGCGCACGATCGAGCGCATCACGCGCTGAGCTGGGCGGCGCGTGATGAGGGCAGGCAGAGCCGACGGCGGAGGCCGTGGGCGGAATCTCTGGTGATGGCTGGCTAGGCGCTCAGCTTTGCGCGGGTGCGAGCGGCGCGGGACTTCTTGCGGGCGCCGTTGTTCTTGTGGATCGCACCCCGCTTGACGGCCTTGTCGATCTTCGAGACGAGCGTCTTGTGATCGGCGTCGGCTGCCGCAGCGTCACCCTGCTCGACGGCGGACTCGAGGCGACGGAAGTACGTCTTGATGGCCGACGTGTACCGGCGGTTCTCCTCGCGTTCGCGCGCTGCGCGCAGGATTCGCTTCTGCTGTGACTTGATGTTTGCCATGCGGGAAAGTTTCTTCGGGTGGGTGCTGCTTGTAAGTCTTTACGCTTGCGCGGCGAAGTACTGCCTGCGCAGGAAGCATGAGAGTGTAGAGGACGAGAGATCAACAACGATGCCGACAAGCACCTGGGTGCAGATCGCGTTGCCGACGAACTGGCAGAGCACCAGTACCCGCTGACCGAGCGGGCCGCGCGCGAGCTGATCGGGGACGACCCCGAGCGCCCACCGGCGCCGTCAACGGCGCGCAACACGGTGATCTTCGGCGTGCTGACGGGCCTTTCGCGCATCGCCGGCCTGGCGCGCGAGATGTTGGCCGCCGCCTACTACGGCACCAGCGGTGCGGCGTCCGCCTTCACCGTCGCCTTTCTGATCCCCAACACGGTGCGCTCGTTGTTTGCCGATTCGGCGCTCTCCGGGGCCTTCATCCCGGTCTTCTCGGAGCTGCTCGACAAGAATCGGAAGCTCGAGGCGTTTCGTCTGGCGACGACATTGTTCATGGTGATGTTTGCGCTCCTCGGGGCGCTGACTGTGATCTTCATCGCATTCGCCGGCGCCATCGTCCCGATCTTCACGCCGCCCGAGATCGTCGATGCCGGGCTGCAGGGGTTGACCGACGGCCTGGCGCAGCTGCTCTTCCCGATCGTGCTCATCCTCGGCCTCAACGGTCTGCTCGTGGGCATTCTGCAGGCGTATGACCACTTCACGATTCCGGCGCTCAGCCCGCTGATCTGGAACCTCGTGATCATGCTGCTGATGGTCGCTCTGCAGCCCTACTTTGAGGGTGACGACGAGCTCTACGCCTACGGCATCGGCATCCTCGTCGGTACGGCAGTGCAGTTCCTGATGGCGGTGCCGGTGCTGCGGCGCGTCGGCTTCAAGTTCATCGGACCGGTCAACTGGCGCGACGAACGCGTTCTGCAAGTCTTCGCGCTGATGCTGCCGGTGACGTTGGGGCTGGGTCTCATCAACATCAACCTGCTGGCCAACGCCTACATCGGCGGGCTCATCGGTGAACAGGTCCCGCGCGCCATCGACAACGCCTTCCGCATCTACATGCTGCCGCAGGGCATTTTCAGCGTGGCCATCTCGACCGTGCTCTTTCCGCAGCTCTCGCGGCTGGCCGGGCGCATGGATCTGCGCGGCGTGCAGGATCTCTGCGCGCGTGGGCTCAAGATCATCTTCCTGTTGCTACTGCCGGCGACGGCGGCGTCGCTGGTGCTGGCCGAGCCGATCACCCAGCTGATCTACGAGCGTGGGGCATTCGACGCCGAGTCGACCGAGCTCGTCTCGACGGGGCTCTTCTGGTTCTCCTTCAGCCTGCCTTTCAGCGGCATCAACCTGCTGCTGACGCGCACCTTCTTCTCCCTCAAGCGGCCCTGGATCGTGACGCTGCTGGCGCTGCTGAACCTGGCGATCAACGTGATCGCCTCGCTGGCGCTGAAGCGCTACGGCATCGGCGGGGTGGTCTTCGGCACCGTGGTGGCCGACATCACGCTGGCGGCGGGCCAGTTCTTCTGGCTGCGCAGGCTGCTTGGCGGTCAGTTGCAGCTCGAAGACATGTTCGTCCCCGTCACAAAGATGCTGCTCGGCGCCGCC
>JBIQMF010000232.1:0-2706 GCA_044463545.1 Solirubrobacterales bacterium | reverse complement strand
CGGCCGGCAGGCAGCTGCGCAGCAGTTCGATCGACGACTCGCCGGGCTTCAACGTGCCGCTGATCTGGCTGACGATGTGCAGCACGTGGCTGAAGGTCTCGACGCGCATGAGGTCTTCGACCTTGACCGAGCCGTACTCGCAGACGCGACCGAGGTCGTTGCGGCCGAGATCCACGAGCATCACGTGCTCGGCGATCTCCTTCTCGTCGGCCAGCAGATCCTCGGCCAGCGCCAGGTCGGCGGCGGGGTCCTCGGCGCGCGGGCGCGTGCCGGCGATCGGGCGGTACTCGGCGGTGCGCCCGGTGACCTTGACGAGCGGCTCGGGCGAGGCGCCGGCGATGTGGAAATCCTCGAACTCGAGGTAGTACATGTAGGGCGACGGGTTGACGGCGCGGATTCCGCGGTAGATGCTGAAGGGGTCGACGGGGCATTCGCCGCTCCAGCGCTGACTGGGTACGACCTGGTAGGCGTCGCCGGCGCGCACGTACTCACGCACGCGCTCGACGGCCGCGGCGTAGCCCTCGTCGCCGATGTTCGAGACGAACTCGGGCACCGGGCTGACACCCGGTGTCTGGGGTCGGGGCGTCGGCAGGCGCAGGCGTCCGCGCAGGTCGGCCAGCGTCGCCTCGGCCTCGGCGTATGCCGCGTCGAGATCGGTGTCCGGCTCGACGAAGATGTTGACGATGAGGTTGAGCCGGTGCTTGAAGTGGTCAAAGGCGACGAGCGCGCCAGTGATCGTCAGCGCCATGTCCGGCAGCCCGACGGGGTCAGGACCCGGCTCGCCCAGCACCGGCTCGACGTGGCGCACCAGGTCGTAGCCGAAGAGGCCGAGCGCGCCGCCCGTGAACGGTGGGAGTTCGAGCTCCGGCAGCTCGGCCGGCACGTGACCCTGCAGCAGGTCGGCCACGGCGCGGTAGGGGTCGTCGAACTCGCGCGCCACGCCGTCGACGGTCAGTTCACCGTCCTTGAGCATCACCAGGGCCGCCGGCCGCAGCCCGATGAACGACCAGCGCCCGAAGCGATTGCCCTGGTCGGCCGACTCGAGCAGGAAGGCCGGACCGTCGCCGCGCAGCTTGAGGAAGGCCGAGACCGGAGTCTCGACGTCCTCGACGAGCGATTCGACAAGTGGAACGACCGTCGCGCCGTCCTGCACCAGTTGGCGCGTCCGCTCGAGCGACGGCAGCGCCATCAGCGAGCGCGCTCGTTGAGTATTTCGAAGGCGTCCTGCAGGCTGAGGCCGCGCTCTGTCATCAGCACGGCCAGGTGATAGAGCACGTCAGCGGCCTCGTTGGCGACGCGCTCGTCGGTCTCTTCGCGCGCTGCGCGCGTCACCTCCTCGGCTTCTTCGAGCACCTTCTCGGCGATGAAGGAGCGGTTCCCCAGCAACTCGGTCGTGTAGGAGCCCGCGGGCATCTCGGCGCGGCGCGAATCGAGCGTCGCCTGCAGCGCGCCGGGCGCCTCGAAGCGTTGCACGCCGAGCGCGTCGCCCTCGAGTGGTCGGTGGAAGCAGGTCGTCTCGCCCGTGTGGCAGGCGGGACCGGTCGGCTCGACGAGCGCCAGCACGGCGTCGCCGTCACAGTCGATGCGCAGCTCGCGGACCTTCTGCGTGTTTCCGCTGGTCGCGCCCTTGTGCCAGAGCTCCTGACGTGACCGGCTGAAGAACCACGTCTCCCCCGTCTCGCGGGTCTTTCTGAGCGACTCCTCGTTCATGTAGGCCAGCGTCAACACGGCGCCGCTGTCGGCGTCCTGGACGATGCACGCAACGAGGCCGTCGGAGTCAAAAGTCGGTTCAGGCATGGACAGGTGATTCTAGGTCAGAGCCGCGGGCTACAGGGTCCGGCCGCGGTACGGGATCACTCGACGCTGCGCGCAGCCTCGCCGCCGACCACGATCACCCCGATGAGCCCCAGCAGGGCGACCACCGCCCCCAGCGTGAGGTTGACGTAGGCCAGGCCCATCCCCAGCACGATCACGACGACCGAGCCGACGGCCAGTGGGGCGACCCACGGTTTCAGCCCGCCGGCAGGCCGCGGCGGCTGGCCGCCACTTCTCGAGCGCTGATTTTCGTCGTCGGGCAACAAGTCAGACCACGCGGTAATAGTGGCGCACCAGCGGTTCGCCCTCAATCAGTTCGAGCGAGCGCTCGTAGAGCGCGCTGTCGGCGGCCGTCCAACGCGCAGTCACCTGGGCCTTGTACTCCTCCCACGAGGCGACCGAGAACTCTTCGACGAACGTGTCCTCGCGTTCGCTGCCAGCACGCCTGTTGAGGTGCCACTCGTAGGCGCCGGTGCGGCGTCTGGCGCGTTCGACCCGCATCATCGACTCGACGAAGGCGTGCTCGTTGCGCCGCGGAACGCGATACTGGACCGCGAGGTGGACGGGCAGGTCGGCCTGCTCGGGCTCATAGACACTCTCGGGGTCTGCGTACTCCATCGTCACGACCGAGAAGTCGAGCTTGGCGGTGTTCGGGCGCAGCCCCAGCCAGACCACGCTGAGCGCCGTCAACAGCATCATCGCCGCCGCCGCCAACAACGCCGCTTCGCTACCGACCGCGTCGGCCACGACACCCCAGATGAAGGCACCGACGCCCTGGGTCCCGAGGAACACGAGGGCGTAGATGGCAAGACCGCGCCCGCGCACCCACTCGGCCAGACTCAGCTGCATCAACGCGTTGAGCATCGCCAGCGACGAGAGCCAGGCAAAGCC
>JBIQMF010000231.1:0-2728 GCA_044463545.1 Solirubrobacterales bacterium | reverse complement strand
GAAGAGGAGTTTCAGTTGCTCGACGCCGAGACGCTGGCGCTTGCGCCGCACTTCGAGGCGATGCAGCGGGCCGCGGCGGCGGACCCGGCGCTTGCAGAGTCGGTCGCCGGAGAGCTGATCTCGTCGGAGATCGAGATCCGCTCCGGTCGCGGCGATGACTTCGCCCACGCCTGCGCGTTGCAGGCCGACTTCCGTCGCAGCCTGTTCGCGCTGGCCGAGCGGGAAGGGGTACGCCTCGGTGCGCTTGGCAACCACCCCTTCAGCGACTGGCAGGAGCAGGAGATCATCGACACCGAGCACTACCGGCTCGTCGAGCAGGGCCTCAAGTACGTCGCCTGGCGCAACAACACCTTCAGCCTGCACGTCCACGTCGGCGTGCGTGGGGCCGACCGAGCCATCGGTGTCTGCGACCGCGTGCGCGAAGTGCTGCCCGAACTGCTTGCGATCTCGGCGTCATCTCCGTTCGTCGACGGCCGTGACAGCGGCCTGGCCAGCACGCGTACCCAGCTGTTCACCCGCATGTTCCCGCGCTGCGGCATCCCCGAGCCGTTCGGGGACTGGGCAACCTACGCCGGATTCGTCGATTTTCTACAAGAGATCAACTCCGTGGTCGAGTCGACGCAGCTCTGGTGGTCGGTGCGCCCGCACCACAGCTACGGCACCGTCGAGGTGCGCATCTGCGACGCCCAGCCCACTGCCGAGGGCTCGACCGCGCTCGCCGGCCTGATCGTCGCCTGTGTCGCCCAGGCCGCGCGCGAGATCGACGAGGGGAGGCCCTTCACGCCGCGACACGGGCGCGAGCTCGAGGAGAATCTCTGGCGCGCCATCCGCTACGGAACCAGCGGCAAGCTCATCGACTTTGAGGCGCGCAGCGAGTATCCGGCAGCAGCCGCCGCAGAGCGTCTGCTCGAGTGGACGGCGCCGGCGCGCGCCGAACTTGGGCTGGAGCCCGATGTAGCGGCTGTCGGGGCAACCGAGGCGCTGCGGGCAGAGGTCGCGGCCGGAGCGGCGATCGATGAGGTTTTCGCCGCGTCGGTCGCTGCGACGCACGCCAGCTACGGCGCTTCGACGGCGCCGGGCGCCTGATGCTTCTGCAATCTGCCGGATTTGCGGATAAACTCGCGCTCGCTCGCAGCAGGGCATCGCGCGCCACGCCGCCGGCCCTCCGGTTGGACCTGAAGATGGACCACCGCTCGGCGAGATGTATCCCAATCCACCTGATCCGTTATGAAAGGTGTCGGTCTTGACTGACTTTCTGAATGAACGCGGTGTCCTTGTTGCGCTTGTGTGCGCGCTCGCGGCAGTCGCGTACGGGCTCTTGAACACGCGCCAGCTGCTCAAGCTTTCGCCCGGCAACGACAAGATGCGTGAGATTTCGCAGGCAGTCCAGGAGGGCGCCAGCGCATACCTCAACCGCCAGTACTCGTCGATCGCGATCGTCGGCATCATCGTCGCCGCAGTGATTGCGCTCGTGCCAGACCTCGGACTCTCCGTCGCGATCGGCTTCGTCATCGGTGGCGTGCTCTCCGCCGCCGCCGGCTACATCGGCATGAACGTCTCGGTGCGCATGAACGCCCGCGTGGCAGAGGCCGCCCGTGGCGGCATCAGCCCGGCGCTCAACGTCGCCTTCCGCGGTGGCGCCGTGACCGGAATGCTCGTCGTCGGCCTGGCCCTGCTGGGTGTCGCCGGCTACTACGGCCTGCTGACCTGGGGCTTCGACCAGACCCCGAAGGAGGCAGTTGACGCGCTCATCGGGCTCGGCTTCGGTGGTTCGCTGATCTCGGTCTTCGCCCGTCTGGGCGGCGGCATCTTCACCAAGGGTGCTGACGTCGGTGCCGACATCGTCGGCAAGATCGAAGCTGGCATCCCCGAGGACGACCCGCGCAACCCGGCCGTGATCGCAGACAACGTCGGCGACAACGTCGGCGACTGCGCCGGTATGGCTGCCGACCTCTTCGAGACCTACGCCGTGACCGTCGTCGCCGTGATGCTGATCGGCGTGCTGACCTTCAAGGGCGCGGCGGTCTCGACGACCGCGGCGCTCTACCCGCTGGTCCTCGGGTCGGTCTCGATCCTGGCCTCGATCGTCGGGACGTTCTTCGTGCGCACGAAGAGCGACAACGTCGAAGGCGCGCTCTACAAGGGCGTCGTCGTCGCCGGTGTGATCGCCGCCGCGATCTTCTACCCGGTCACAAAGTGGATGATGGACGGCCTGCCCAACCCGATCGGTGACGTCGCCCCGTCGGTCACCGACCTCTGGTTCTGCACGCTGATCGGTCTGGCTGTCACCGGCCTCATCTTCGTGATCACCGACTACTACACGTCGACGCGCTTCAACCCCGTCAAGAAGATTGCCCAGGCATCGACGACCGGCCACGCGACGAACATCATCGCCGGACTCGGTCAGGGCTTCCAGTCGACGGCTGCGCCGACGCTCGTCTTCATCGTCGGCATCCTCTCGAGCTACGCGCTGGCCGGGGTCTACGGCATCGGCGTCGCCGTGATGGCGATGCTCTCGCTGTGTGGCCTGATCGTCGCGCTCGACGCCTTCGGTCCGATCACCGACAACGCCGGTGGAATTGCTGAGATGGCCGAGATGCCCGAAGAGGTCCGCAACATCACGGACCCGCTCGACGCCGTCGGAAACACGACGAAGGCCGTCACCAAGGGTTACGCCATCGGCTCGGCCGTGCTGGCAGCGATCGTGCTCTTTGCAGCCTTCAAGCAC
>JBIQMF010000230.1:0-2735 GCA_044463545.1 Solirubrobacterales bacterium | reverse complement strand
GAGGCCGAGCTGACTGAAGGCCGTGAGCACGTCGTCGACGTGTGCAAGCCCCAAAAGGTGCGGGCCGATGAGCACGCCCAGGAGCATCTCGCAGACGACGACGGGGACGATCAACGAGCGCAGCCGCAGGCCCAGGACCCCTGCGATCACGGGAGCCGCGGCCGAGGCCAGCAGCACGAAGAGAAAGGACGACGTGTTGTCAAACACAGCCCGAGAAGCCTATGGCCGCGCCCGGCGAAACCGCAACTGCTGGAAGCTCGGCGCATCGCGGCTGCCTGGCGAATTGTGCGGCGCGTCACCCATTTTCACAGCCTGCCTGTATAAACTCCATGAAAGCTGATCGGCTTTGGCCGGTTTCCCTCTCACAGACGACGCAATGCAGTGTTCCAATGGAGGATCGAGACCATGAATCCCAGCGCAACCCTCGACGAGGCAGCGCCCAGGCCGACAGCCGACGCCACCGCTGATCGACCCGCTTCGCGCCACCAGGTGCTGATCGTCGGCGGCGGCAACGCCGGCATCAGCGTGGCCGCCCACCTGGCGGCGGCAGGCGTCGACGACGTGGCCGTCATCGAGCCGTCGGAGACGCACTACTACCAGCCGCTCTGGACCCTCGTCGGCGGTGGCGTCGTCGACAAACGCAAGAGCGCCCGGCCGCAGGCGAGCGTGATCCCCGATGGGGTCAGGTGGATCAAGGACAGCGCAAAGGCACTCGAACCCGAGCACGATCGCGTCCTGCTCGAGGGCGGGCAGCGTGTCGGCTACGAGTTCCTCGTGGTCGCTGCCGGCATCGAGCTCGACTGGGACGCGATCCCGGGTCTGGCTGGAGCGGTCGGCCGCAACAACGTGTGCAGCAACTATTCATACGCGACAGTCGACTACACCTGGGAGACGCTGCAGAGCTTCTCGGGTGGAACGGCGCTCTTCACGATGCCGCCCCCGCCGATCAAGTGCGCCGGGGCGCCGCAGAAGATCGCCTATCTCGCCGACGACGCCCTGCGCAAGCGCGGCGTGCGTGACCGCAGCACGATCATCTACGCCGCCGGCACGCCGGGAATCTTCGCCGTCCCGCAGTACGCGGCCACGCTCAACAAGGTGATCGAGCGCAAAGCGATCGACGCGCGCTACCAGCACGTGCTCAAAGAACTGCGCCCCGCGGCAGGCGAGGCCGTCTTCGACGACAAGGCCAGCGGCGAGGAGGTCGTGATCGCGTACGACATGATCCACGTCACCCCGCCGCAGCGCGCCCCGCGCGTCGTGCGCGAGAGCTCATTGGCGGACGATGCGGGATGGCTGGCGGTCGACCGCCACACGCTGCGCAGCGACAAGTTCGACAACGTCTTTGCGATCGGCGACTCCTCGAACCTTCCGACGTCGAAGACCGGTGCCGCGATCCGCAAGCAGACCCCGGTGCTGGCCGCAAACCTCTTGGCGGCGCTGAAGCAGCGCGGCCCTGCTGCCAGCTACGACGGCTACACGGCCTGCCCGCTGGTGACCGGCTACGGCAAGCTCGTGATGGCCGAGTTCGACTACAACCTCGAGCCGGCCCCGAGCTTCCCGATCGACCAGACGAAGGAGCGCTGGAGCATGTACCAGGTCAAGCGCCACCTGCTGCCGCGGCTCTACTGGAACCGCATCCTCACCGGCAAGGCTTGAGCGGGGCCGGCGCCGCAGGGCCGTCGACCGGCGGGTGGTGTTCCGCGATCGCTACTGATCGGCCGGCGGATGCCACTCGCTCTTCCAGCCGCTGGCCTCGCAGGTCTTGTCGCAGAAGGGTTTGTTGCCGGAGCGTCCGCAGCGACAGAGCGCCGCACGCGTCTCGCGGGCGACGCCTTCCTTGAGCGCAATGCGGATGTCGCCGCGGATGTAGAGCGCGCCGTCGACCTGCGGGTCGATGCGCGTCGGGACGTCGGGCTCTTCGTCGGGGCCGTCTGTCAAGTCGTACTGCAGAGCGCCCGACGGGTCTTTGCGGATGACCGCGGCGATCTTCTCGGGGTCGGCGGCGGTCGCGTCGATCCAGGGGTCGCGGCTGCGGTCAAAGACCTCGGGCAGCTCGGCCAGGTGACCGAATTCGCCGATGCTGCGCGCCGCGTTGAAGTAGATCGTGATGCCGGGTGCCTCGTAGACCTCGATGTCTGCTGACTGATCGCTGCGTGAATCGTTCATGCACGAGATGCTAGTGCGAACATGTATTTTGCCCGCGCCAGCGCCGTACCCGGCTGGCGTCATTTCGGCCGCCCGCGGCGCGGCGATAATCGGGTGATTGTGCCGCCGCGACCACTCCTGTTGCTGACCCTGACCTGCGCAACGCTGGCGCTGTCCGGGTGCGGCGAGCTCGAGCAGGATCCGGTTGGCGACTCGGCCGCCTCGGCCGAGCAGGCAGGCGGTGAGGCGGCGACAAGCCGGGCCAGCGAGCAACGCACGAAGAAGCCGCGGCGCAGCTCGCGCAACAAGACGGGCACGGCCGCCTACATGCTTGCGCGCATCCCGACCCGCAACGAGACCTCGCGCGCGCCCTACCGGCGCGACTACTTCGGAGAATGGACGCGCGTGGGCGGCTGCACCACACGCCAGCGAGTGCTGCAGCGCCAGAGCACGAGCGGAACGAGCTCCGGCTGCGGCGTCGAGCACGGTCGCTGGCTGTCGACCTACGACGGCGTGCGCACGCGCGATCCGCGACGACTCGACATCGACCACCTCGTACCGCTGTCTGAGGCGTGGCGCAGCGGCGCCAG
>JBIQMF010000229.1:0-2758 GCA_044463545.1 Solirubrobacterales bacterium | reverse complement strand
GCCATCGACAAGTACGACAAGCAGGGCGCGGCCGACGCCAAGCAGCGCGTGATCGATGAGTTCCGCAAGAACCGCTACGACGAAGACTCCGACACGCTGGTCCTGACCGACACCCAGGTCGAGGCCTTCAACATGCTGGTGCGCAAGTACTCGGACTTCTTCTCCGAGCCCACCACCAAGCACGGACTGCGAAAGTCGGCGATCACAGATCCCACCGACCTGCGCCGTCTGACGGGGTTCTTCATGTGGACGGCATGGGCAGGCGCGACCGACCGGCCCGGGCACGACTACTCCTACACCAACAACTGGCCGCCCGAACCGCGCGTCGACAACCACCCGACCGGCAACGTCGTCGTCTGGTCTGCGGCGTCGCTGATCGCCCTGCTGGGCGGAATCGGTCTGCTCTTTGCGGCCTTCGGGCGTTGGGGTGACAGATTCGGATGGCACGGCCGCGAACAGGCCACGCTGACCTTCCGCAAGCCGGGCGACGTCGCACTGACCCCGGCACAGCGCGCAACCGCGTGGTTCTTCTTCGTGATGGCGGCGCTCTTCCTCATACAAACCTTTGTCGGCGCCGCATCCCAGCACTATCGCGCCGACCTCGAGGGCTTCTTCGGCTTCGACCTAGCCGCGATCATGCCCTACAACCTCGTGCGCACCTGGCACCTGCAGCTGGCGATCTTCTGGGTCTCGACCTCGTTCGTGGCCGCCGGCATCTTCCTGGCACCGATGATTGCGCGGCGCGAACCGCGAGGGCAGGGGGTGCTCGCCTTCATCCTCCTCGGGGCGCTGGCCGTCGTCGTCTTCGGAACGCTGATCGGCTCGCTGCTTGGAATCCACGGCGTGCTCGAAGGCTGGGCCACCAACTGGTTCGGCCTGCAGGGCTTTGAGTATCTCGACCTTGCGCGGCTCTGGCAGGTGCTGCTGACAATCGGACTTGTCGTCTGGGTGGTGATGCTCTTCAGAGTGCTGCGCGGCCGCCTGCAGAAGGAACACGTCGGCAACATGCCGTGGCTGTTCTTCCTGGCCGCCTGCGCCATCCCGCTGTTCTACGCCGTCGGCCTCGTGGCCCGCACTGGCGACAACTTCACGACCACCGAGTTCTGGCGCTTCTGGGTCGTCCACCTCTGGGTCGAGGACTTCCTCGAACTCTTCACGACGGTGATGGTCGCCTACATGTTCGTGCTGCTGGGGGTGATCCGCGAGAAGGTCGCCCTCATCGTGATCATGCTCGACATCCTGCTCTACTCGGCAGGCGGCGTGATCGGCACGATGCACCACATGTACTTCAGCGGCGCGCCGGCCGAGCACATGGCGCTGGGTGCCTTCTTCAGTGCCATGGAGGTGATCCCGCTGACCTTCCTGACCGTCGAGGCGTGGTCCTTCCTGCAGCTCGGCGCGGCCCAGGAGTCGCGCTCAAAGACGCCGTTCCCGCACCGCTGGGCCGTGATGTTCCTTGTCTCGGTCGGCTTCTGGAACTTCCTCGGAGCTGGCATCTTCGGCTTCCTCATCAACCTCCCGATCGTCTCCTACTACGAGATCGGCACGGCGCTCACGGCCAACCACGGCCACGCCGCGATGATGGGCGTCTACGGAATGCTGGCCCTGGGCCTCGCGATGTTCTGCCTGCGCTACCTCATCCCCGACGACAAGTGGCCGGAGAAGTGGGCCAAGATCTGCTTCTGGAGCACCAACCTCGGCCTTGCCTGGATGTGCTTCGCGACGCTGTTGCCGCTGGGCTTCGTCCAGCTCTACCAGTCGGTCGCCAACGGCTACTACGAGGCGCGTGAGCTGAAGTTCCTGACCAACGACCTCAACGCAGTGATCGAGTGGCTGCGCATGCCCGGCGACATCCTCTTCATCGCCGGTGGCGCGATTCCGGCGCTGTACATCGCCTATCTCGGAATCCGTCACACTGTCAAGAAGGTGACCCACGACGAACCGGAGGACATCCTCTTCACCGAGGTTGAACAGTCTGACGAGATGGTCAGAACCGACGACACGAGCGCCAGCGCGGCGAAGCTCAAGTGAGCACCAACGCCATCATCTTCGCCGTCTACGGCGGTGTGCTGGCGATCGGCGCCTTCGTGCTCGAGTGGCTCTCGTCGCACACGCACGAGCGCACGCGTCGCTGGCGCACCTTCGGCTTCACCTACCACGAGGAGAAGGACAAGTACGTCTGCCCGCAGGGCGAGGACCTCTGGCCGCACGAGTTCGACCAGGAGCGTCGGCTCGTGCGCTACCGCGCCAAGGCACACATCTGCAACGGCTGCACCGAGAAGGACCGATGCACCGACTCCGACCGCGGGCGCGAGATCGTCACGCCGGTCGACCCCTGGCCGCACTCTGAGGCCGGTCGCTTCCACCGCGTGATCTCGCTCTCGATGGTCCTGCTGGCCGTGCTCGTGCTGCTGGTCGGGTTGGCGCGCGATTTTCAGCCGGTGTCGATCGCGGTCTTCGGCGTGCTGCTGGCGGTCTGCGGCCTCTCGGCCTGGTGGCTGGGCAAGGACCTGCGCTCACACCCGGCCAACGCTCCGGCGCTGACCTCGGCTTCGGGCATGCGCATCGCCACCGTCGACGCGACGGGCTCGGCGCCGCGCAGCAAGTGGGCCTCGATCAACCGGTCGATCGCCGAAAACTCTGAGGAGGGGACGCTCTGATGGTCTGGATCGTGTTGCTGTTGATCGTTGTGCTGGTGGTGCTGGCGTCTTCGGTGCGGATCATGCGCGAATACGAGCGGGCAGTCGTCTTCCGCCCC
>JBIQMF010000228.1:0-2787 GCA_044463545.1 Solirubrobacterales bacterium | reverse complement strand
CGAGCGCTTCGGCTTCGACGACCAGTCGGCCGAGATCGAACTGGTGACGGTTCGCGCATCCGCTGCCGACGCGCCGCAGGTCGCCGTGGCGCCAGGCGACCTGCCGGACTCGGTGCTGGGCGGCGCACGCATCGAGCTCGATGAGTCGACGATCGTCGTTCCGGACGGCTGGCGGGCAGAGCTTGTCGGCCCGGACGTCGTGCTGCGAAAGGATCCCGGGCGATGATCGATCCCGTGATGTTGCGGCTGACCACGGGCGCCCTGGCCTCGGCCTGCGAGGAGATGGGCGAGCTGCTCGTGCGCGCCGCCCACTCGGCCAACATCAAAGAACGCCGCGACTGCTCGACAGGGCTGTTCGACGCTGAAGGGCAGATGACGATGCAGGCCGAGCACATCCCAGTGCACCTCGGCGCGATGCCGGCTTCGGTCGCGGCCGTCGTCGGCGAGGACCAGGAGCCCGGCGACGCCTGGATCCTCAACGATCCCTTCCGCGGCGGCACGCACCTGCCTGACATCACGCTCGTGACGCCGATCTTCGCGGACGGCGACGAGCTGCTGGGCTTCTCGGCCTGCCGCGCCCACCACGCGGACGTCGGCGGTCGCGAGCCCGGAAGCATGCCGGCCGACAGTCGCACGCTCGAAGAAGAGGGCGTCGTGATCGCGCCCACACGCATCGCCCGTGGCGGGCAGCTCGACGTCGACCTACTGGCGCGGCTGACGGCCCACATGCGCCACCCGCAGCAGCGCAACGCAGACCTCCGGGCGCAGCTTGCGGCCTGCCGCCGCGGCGAACTGCGCGTGCGCGAGTTTGCCGCGCGCCACGGCACGGGTCGCTACAACGAGGCATGCGCTGCGGTGCTCGACTACGCCGAGCGGCTGACCCTGGCCGGGATTGCGGCGCTGCCACCCGGCGAACACGTCGCCGAAGACGTGCTCGAAGCCGACTTCGACGGGCGTGAGCGCGACATCACGCTGCGCCTGCATGCGCGCATCGAGGCCGACCAGATCACACTCGACTTTTGCGCCAGCGACGACCAGCACGACGGCAACCTCAACTGTCCGCGTGCCGTCACGGAGTCGGCCGCCTACTTCGCGATCCGCGTGCTCACCGCCCCGGACGCCCCGGCCTGCGCCGGCACCTGGCGCCCAGTCCGGGTGCTGACCCGACCCGGATCGATTCTCGACGCCGAGCGCCCTGCGGCCGTCGCGGCCGGCAACGTCGAAACCTCGAGCCGCGTCGCAGACCTCATCTTTCGCGCCTTCGGCCGTGCGCAGGGACAGGGGACGATGAACAACCTGACCCTGGGCAACGACGACTTCACACACTACGAGACCTTCGGCGGCGGGCAGGCCGGACAGCCGGGCGGCGACGGCCCCTCGGCCGTGCACGTCGCCATGAGCAACACGCTGAACACTCCCGTGGAGGCGCTTGAACTCGAGTTTCCGTTGCGCGTGCACGAGTACGCGCTGCGACGCGGCAGCGGCGGCAACGGCGCACGACGCGGTGGCGACGGACTCGTGCGCGAGTTTGAGGCGCTCGCCGACATGCGCTACTCGCTGATCGCCGAGCGGCGTCGCGTCGCCCCCTCCGGCGCCGCTGGCGGAGCCGGCGGTGCGCCGGGCCGGGAGCTGCTGGACGGCAACGCGATCCGCGGCAAGTCGCTGGGCAACCTTGCGCGCGGGCAGCGCCTGCGCATCGAAACGCCGGGCGGCGGTGGATTCGGCAGCCCCGCCGACAAGTAGGATCGCCAGCGATGCCGATCGCACTCAAAGAGTGGGCAGTGACGACGCGGGCTCTGGCTGAGGGCGAGCAGTTCGTGACACTGCGCAAGGGCGGCATCCGCGAGGCCAACAAGCACTTCGAAGTCGCCGGCTCGCGCTTCTTCCTCTACCCCACCTTCGACCATCAGCAGCCGGGGCTTGTGCGCGAGTCGCACGTCCCCGAGTTTCGCCGCGTGCTCGACGACGCCGACTGGGACGGCCAACCGCCCACTGCAGAAATGCTCTCCGCCGGGATCGCTGTACCGCAACCTGTCTCCGTGCGCCTGCGCGCCTGGGCTGAGATTGCCGGCTCATACGAGCTCGACCGTCAGCACCAGCTCGATTCACTGCAGCCGTTCCACGTCTGGACACCCGAGTACGCGACAAAGCGACTGCGCTGGAAGCCGCGCCACCCGCTGCACGTGTTGCTGCTGCGCGTGCACCGCATCCCGCGACCCGTGACGGTGAAGGTGCAGGAGAGCTATCTCGGGTGTCGCTCCTGGATCGAGCTCGAACGCGACCTTCCCTTCAACGGCACAGCAGTCGTCTCGGACGCTGAGTTCGCGACGATCGCCGGCGAGATCGCCCAACGGATGAGCGCGGCGGGCGTGGCCGCCTGAGCTGTCTCCTGGGCCGCGGCGAGCGTCCATGGCGCAACGCGGTCGGGGCCTGCCGGCCAGCGCAGTTGGCCGCTCGCGCGGCGGCCAGCTACCAGAAGAGCGTCGTCTCGAGCGAGCCCTCGGCCTCGAGCTCTTCGATCGTCTTCGTGTAGACGCCGCTCGAGAGGTACTTCCAGCCGTCGTCGGCGATGATGAAGACGACGTCGCCCTCGTCGAACTTCTCCGCCGCGCGCACAGCCACCGAACAGATCGCGCCGGAGGAGACGCCGGCGAAGATGCCCTCCTCCTCGAGCAGCTTCTTCGTCCAGACGACGGCATCGCGGTTGCTGACGATGATCTTGCGGTCAATCAGCGAGAGGTCGATGATCGGCGGGATGAAGCCGTCGTCGAGCGAGCGCAGGCCCTG
>JBIQMF010000227.1:0-2814 GCA_044463545.1 Solirubrobacterales bacterium | reverse complement strand
GCGCAGGGCGAAACGGCGGGATCGCTTTTCTCTGGCGAACCGCTTCGGCGGCCCGGGCGACCTCCTGGTGGCGACCGGCGGCCTGACCGGGCGGCGATCGCTACGCAGGCTGGCCGAGACCCAGCACTGGACTGTCGACATCGCCGTGCCCGGCGCACTGCGGCCCGGCGCCGAGGGCTGGAAGATGACCGTACACGTGCGCATGATGCACTCGCTCGTGGCCTCGATGAACGAGGCGGGGTGGGATGTCGGGCGCTGGGGGCTGCCGATCAACCAGGCCGACATGGTCGGCACGCTGGGCCTCTTCGGCGGCACACTGATCGTCGGTTGTCGCGGTCTTGGGATGCCGATCTCGGCCGATGACGCCCACGACCTTCTGCACATGTGGAAGTACGTCGGCTGGCTGCTCGGCGTCGATCCAGACTTTCTGACCGACGACGAGCGCGAGGCCAACCGCATCTCCTACCACGTCCTGCTGGCCGCGCCGGACGTCTCCGAGGCCGGGCCGAAGCTTGCAGCCAGCATCCACGACGTCGTCGGCCGCAGGCACTTCACGGGCTGGCCGAAGACGCTGCGACCGCTGCGCGGGCGCTATGAGCGCGCACGCTTTCTGAGCATGCTGAGCGCCTTCATCGGGACGAAGGGGATGCGCGACCTTGAGCTTCCGTGGCGACCGCCCTGGGCCCCGGCGCTGGCGCTGGTGCGCAACACGCTGCGCTACCGGCTGCTCGACCCGTTGCTGCCGGGCGGCAAGGATCGCCGCGCGCGGCTCGGTCGCAAGCGCGCCCTCAAACTCGTGGCCAGCTACTTCGAAGGCGAGAAGTCGGCCGTCGGGGAACTGCCCGGGGCCTGAGAGCGAGGGCCCTCAGCGGGGCGCGGGGTAGGTGATGCGTCCGTCCTCGACGCGGGCGAAATCAGTCAGCGTTGCGGGCTTTGTTGCGCCGACCGACATGATGTGGCGCACCTCGAGGCCGGCGACGATCAGCGCGTCGGTGATCAGCCGGCGGTGGCAGCGCCAGGGCACGGCCTCGCTGCACATGATTGCCGGAGATGCGTGCCCGGCGAGGTCGATGAGTTCTGCCAGGGCCTCTTTGAACTCGTCGCTCTGCATGTGGTCGGCGTAGTCGCGGAAGGCTTTGACGCGCCAACCGTCGTTCTCGCTGGCGGCGTCCTTGGGGCTGTAGCGCCGGCCACCCAGTCCCAGGAGCCAGCGGTAGGAGATGTCGTGCGGCAGGGCGGCCGTGATGGCGTCCTGGTTGAACTGCGGGTTGCGCTTTGAGCCCGGAAACCGGCGCACGTCGATGAGCGTGTCGACCGCGTTCTCGCGCAGCAGCGCGAGCAACTCGTCAAAGCTGCGCGTTGAGTGTCCGATTGTGTGTACTGGGTTCAAGTTGGGCAGGGTGTTTCAGGCCGGCGCGTCACGCCGCCGAGATCAGGAACGATGTCAGGAACCCCAGCGCGGTCGCCAGCGCGATCAGCGGGCCTCCGTCATCGTAAGCCTCTGGCATCAGCGTGTCGGCCAGTGAGGCAAGCACGGCGCCGGCGGCGAAGCCCAGCGGCCAGGAGAGATGCTGCTCAGAGAGGTCGTCGAAGAATGCGTAGCCGACGACCATCATCACGGCAAGCAGCAGTGCGGCGACGCTCCAGATGCCGACGATGCGACCGCCGCTGATCCCTGCTTCGTCCATGCGCCGCGCGCCGACGACGGCTTCGGGCAGGTTCGAGAGGAAGATCGCGACCAGCAGCGCCACGGCCGGACCGTCGATCAGGCTGATGCCCAGTGCCAGGTTCTCGGGCACGCCGTCGAGCGTCACCCCGGCCAGCAGAGCGAGGCCCACGGCGAGGCCGCGCTGCTGGCGGCGGCGTGCGTGGCGCTCGAGCCACCAGTCGACGGCGATGAAGACGACGGCGCCGCAGATGAAGGCGCCGCCGGAGTGCAGTGCGCCGCCATGGTCGTAGGACTCAAGGAAGAGTTCGAAGGCGACGGCGGTGATCAGCGCGCCGGCAGCAAAGGCCATGAGCCAGGCTGTGATCTCTTTGGAGAGGTCCCAGCGCACACCGGCCGCCGCGCCGAGGACGAGCGCGCTCGATGCGGTCAGCGCAAAAAGTATGACGGTGACCATCGACTGAGTATGGCCGTTGCGGTCGCCGCGCCGGGGAGTGCCGGCGGTCGTCCCCGAAAACGACGACGCCCCGCCCGGAATCACTCCGGGCGGGGCGTGTCAGACAACTCGCGTCAGTTCGCCGTCAGGACTTGGCGAGGATGTTCAGCGCGCGCGGCAGCGCGTCGTTGAAGTACGCGTTCCAGCAGGCCTGGTTGTGGTTGTCATCGCAGCCCCAACCGAGGTTGCGCGGGTGGTCGATGCTGTACCAGTAGTCGATCCCCTGCTGCCACATGCGGTAGGCCAGGAGGTCGTTGGCCGGTTTGACCTGGCTCTCGATCAGACCGCCCCCGACGTTGGTCTGGAGGTTGCCCTGGCCCGTGTAGAGGTGCACCGTGGTGTTGCGCAGCTTGGCGATCTTGGCCGGGTTGGTCGCCGTGTACTGCTGCGCGATCTGGTTGAACGGCCACGCGAGGTTGCCGAAGATCGAGCCCGGAGGCGCGGGGTAGCCCGAACCTGGGACGATGCCGGTCTCCTCGGCGAAGATGGTCGCCGCGATGGCCGGGTTCGTGAGGTCGACGGCGCCTGAGAACGAGGCGACGTAGCGGTAGAGGTCACTGCGCGACTCGGCGTAGTTCATGGCGCCCCAGCCACCCATCGACAGGCCCATGATTCCGCGTCCGTTGCGGTGCCTGATCGTGCGCAGGTTACG
>JBIQMF010000226.1:0-2817 GCA_044463545.1 Solirubrobacterales bacterium | reverse complement strand
GGGCGACGTTCTCTTCATCATCGAGGCGATGAAGATGGAGAACGAGATCACTGCCCACCGCGACGGCAAGGTCGACTCGATCGCCGTCAAGGAAACCGATTCGGTGTCCGCCGGCGACACGCTGGCCGTCATCAAGTAGCCCGGTGGGCGAGCTGCGGCGCAAGGCGGGTGTCGCAAAGCGACGACTGCTCAACGCGCGTCACGAGCTCTTTCCGCAGCAGGCAGAGGCCGGGCCAGCCGGCCAGCCCGGCAGCTTCGCCGTCGAGACGACCGCCGCGACCGACGCGCTGCAGGCCCGCCTCAGCGCCGATGACCGCCAGCGCCTGCGCGGTCTGATCGCCGACCTCACCGAGACGATCCCGGCACCTGTGCCGCCCGGCGCGCCGCCGCAGGAGATCACGCTGGCGTCGAAGTATGCACAGGCAGACCCGGCCGGCCAGCGCCAGCTCGAACTGCACCTCGGCGTACACATCGGCGACGCAGAGCTGCTCAAGAAGACGGGCCTGCTGAGCGCGATGCCACCGGCAGACATCCACGCGATGTCGCACAGCCCACTTGCCAGTGGCGGCTCGTTCTACCACGCAGACCTCGTCGCCTCGGCGCTGGCGTCGGTCGCAGCGCCGATCGCGGCAGGTGCCAGCGTGCTCGACTTCGGCTGCTCCTCGGGGCGCGTGGCGCGCGCACTTGCTGCGGCCTTCCCCGAGCTGAGCGTCGCCGGCTGCGACCCCAACGCTCCTGCGATCGAGTGGGTGCAGCAGCATCTTCCGGCCATCGACGCAAGGCCCAGCGACAACGACCCGCCACTGCCGTGGGCCGATGCCAGCTTCGACGCCGCCTATGCCATCTCGATCTGGTCGCACTTCAACGAACAGACCGCGCTCGACTGGTACGCCGAGATGCACCGCGTGATCAAACCCGGCGGGCACCTCATCACCACGACGCACGGCCCGCACGCCGTCGGCGTCCACGGGCAGCTCGGCCTGCGCAGCAATGCGCAGATGGCAGAGATTCGCCAGGCGCTGCACGAACGTGGCTACTGGTACGCGGCCGAGTTCGGCGCCGACGGCGACTGGGGCGTGGTCAACAAGGACTGGGGAACGAGCTTCGTCTCGGGCGAGTGGATGCTGGCCAAGCTCACGCCGCAGTGGCAGATCGTCGAGTACGCCCGCGCCCGCAACGAGAACAATCAGGACGTGTACGTTTTGCGCCGTGCATGACCTCTCGAATGCGGCGCCGCCTACTCGCGCCGCCCCGCCCGCAGGAAGGATCCGAAGATGACCGACACAAAC
Organism: Solirubrobacterales bacterium; assembly: GCA_044463545.1. Taxonomy (GTDB): domain Bacteria; phylum Actinomycetota; class Thermoleophilia; order Solirubrobacterales; family JACPNS01; genus JACPNS01. The sequence goes on along the minus strand of JBIQMF010000226.1, from coordinate 1,528 downwards.
GCGCAGCCCCGCACGCCCCGCACCGGCCGGCCGATCAGCAGGATCGTCTGCGCCGCGCTCTGCGTGCTTGCGCTGCTGACGCTTTCTGCCTGCGGCGGCGACGACGGCGACGCCCGCGCCACGAACCAGCCGGCCGAAGAGCCCACGGTCAAGGTCGAAGAGCTCGGCGAGGGCGAGCAGGACGCCGCGCTGAAGCTCAACCTCAAGGGGCCGCTGCAGGTCAACTACCGCCGCGTCACGATCCCGCCCGGAGAGGGCACCGGCGAGCACTGCCACCACGGCAACCTGATCGCCGTCGTCGAGGCCGGCACGCTGACGCACCGCGCGCCGATCTACCCCGGCGGCGTGCACGAGTACGAACAGGGCGATTCGATCTTCGAGGGCAGCGGCTACGTGCACGAGGGCACCAACGAGGGTGACGAAGATGTCGTGCTGCTGGTCACCTACATCACGCCCGAGGGCGATCCGCTTGCCGAGACCGATCTCGGCAAGTGTGACCAGGAGCAGTAGGACACCGCCCGACGCGCCGTCGGACCGCCGCACTGCGCCGCTGCGGCACCGACGGTGCGCCATCATCCCGCAGTGGCCCGCTCCTCCGAACGCGACATTCGCCTGCTCTTCCCGCTACCGCTGGCGACGATCGCATCGCAGTCGAGCATGGCCTCGATCCCGCCGCTGTTCGTGGGGATCGCAGACGAGTTCGACACGACGATCGGGACCGTCGGGGTCGTCCGCAGCACCAGCGCCCTGACGGCGATCCTGACGACGCTGCTGGTGGGCGGCTGGATCCACCGGCGCGGCGCGCGTCCGGTGATGATCTTCGGCGGGCTTGCGGGCCTTGCCGGCGCACTGCTCAGCGCCACGGCGCCGTCACTGCTGATGCTGACGCTGGCCCAGGGCATCGTCGGTGTCGGCATCTGCTGTCTGCTGGCCAGCGGGTTCGCAGGGGCCGGCGAGTTCTTTGCGCCCGAGGCGCGCAACTGGGCCATCGGCTGGATCGTCGCGCTGCAGTCGCTGGCCTGGATCGTCGGCATCCCGGCCGTCGGCCTGCTGGCCGACGCCTTCAGCTGGCACTACGGCTTCCTCGTGCCCGCCTTCTTCTGCCTTGTCGCAGTCTTCAGCGCGCTGCTCTTTGCGCCCAAGCTCTCCGAGCGCCCGCACGCAGCAGACGGACGCACCGGCCTGCTGGCCGCGCTGGCCGACCGCGGCGGCAGGCGCTGGACGATCGGCGAGCTCATCGCCTTCGGCGTCTGGACGGCCGAGATCACCTACATCGCGGCCTTCTACATCGAGGAGTTCCACGTCTCCGAGGCCACCGTGGGCATCCTGCTGCCGCTGGGGTCGCTGGCCTTCATGATCGGCTCGGCTTTCTCCGACCGCGCCGCCCGGCGCTTCGGCGTGCGCCGCCTGCTCGTCGTCTCGTCGATCGCGATGGGCGTGGTTGCGGCGATCCTCTTCAACTACCACCCCTACCTCGTGACGACGGCGGCCATCGGGGCGTCGATGGGAATCGTCGCCGGTCTGCGCG
>JBIQMF010000225.1:0-2821 GCA_044463545.1 Solirubrobacterales bacterium | reverse complement strand
GGATGAGCCACGGCCGCAGCGAGCGGCCCTCGGACTCGGCCAGCGCTTTGGGCAGGTGCCGGTAGGCCTGAAGAAAGACCTGGTCGGAGACGTCTTCGGCGTCGTGGTGATTACCCAACCGGTAGTAGAGGAACGAGTAGACGTCGCGCAGGTGAGCCTCGTAGAGCTCCGTGAAGGCGCGGTCGAGCTCGGCCTTGTCGATCTGCTGTCGCTCTTCTGCCACATGTGCAGGCTAGTTGTAATCAGGCGGCTCTCCGCACGATCGAGACCCATTCTTCGGGCTCGATCGCGCCGATGATGAGGTCACGTAGCGCGAAGACCGTTGGCGCATCGATCCCGGCCCCCTCGATCACCGTGGCCAGCAGCGGCACCGTGTCGACGGCCTCGGCGACGTGGCCGAGCTCGTGTTTGATCCGGTCGGCCGGAAGGCCCTCGCCCAGCAGCTCGCCGGCCCGACGGTTGCGCGAGCCCTCTGCCAGCACCGTGGCCACAAGGTCGCCGGTCCCGGCCAGGCCGAGGAACGTCTCGTGCACGGCGCCGTAGCGCTCGGCCAGGCTCCAGGTCTCGCGGAAGGCGTGCCCGGCCGCAGCGCCCGCCGCGTTCATGCCTGCGCTGCCTGCCGCGCTGGCGGCCAGCGCCGCCACGTTCTTGGCGCAGCCCGCCAGCTCAGTTCCGACCAGGTCGGCCGAGCGCTCGACCTCGATGCCGGCCTGGTCGAGCGTGTCACCGAGCTGTCGACGCAGCGCGTCGTCAGGAGTCGCCAGCACCACGGATGCGCCGTGCAGGACGGCTTCGGCGGCGTGTGCAGGCCCGCCCAGGCAGGCGATGGCACGCGTCCGCACGCGCGCGCCGACGTACTCGGAAGGCAGCGTCCCCAGCGGCGGCACGAGACCCTTGCTGAGCACGAGCACGGCGCTGCGCGAGCCGATGCGGTCTGCGGCCTGGGCGACGGCGTTGGGCAGTTCTTTTGAGGGAACCGCGAAGACGATGAGGTCCTGCCCCGAGAGTTCGATCGTCGCCGCCGCCTTGACGCTGAGCTCCGGCGGCAGGTCGACCTCGGGCAGGTAGCGCTCGTTGCGGCGCTCGGACTCGATCTTCTCGGCCTGCTCCTCGAGCCGCGTGCCGAGTTCGACCTCCATCCCGGACTTGGCCAGCAGACTGGCCACCGCCGTACCCCAGGCGCCAGATCCGATCACGGCCGCGCGACGCATCGGTGGCAGGCCCCCGAGCCACTCCCACTGCAGCTCGACGCGCGGCCAGATGCGGTTTGTGACCTCGACGGCCAGCTCGCGCGAGGGGTTCTCGGTGTGCGGGAAGACGAGCGGGTCACCGGCACGGATCGAAACCTTGTGCGGACGGATGCGCCACTTCTTGCGGATGTCCTCGGTGCCGATGAGCGCGATCGGGACGATCGGCACCCCGGTTTCGAGCGCAAAGCGCCCGACGCCACGCCGCGGACGGCCCAGCGCGCCCGGTCGCACCCGTGTGCCCTCGGGGAAGATCACGAGTGAGTCGCCGCGGTCGAGCAGGGCGCGAACCGTGGTCAGAAGCTCCTGGTCTGACTGGTCGCGCATCACCGGGATGGCGCCCAGTGAGTTGAGAAACCAGCCCTGCAACGGCTTCTCGAAGAGCTCCATCTTGGCGACGTAGAAGAGCGGCCGCCGGGTCATCGAGCCGATGATGAAGGGGTCGAGGAAGCTGCGGTGGTTGCTGGCGAAGATGATCGGCCCGTCGCTGGGGACGTGCTCGAGCCCGATGCGGTTGAGCCTGAAGTAGATGCGGAAGAAGGGGAAGAGGATCAGCCACGCCAGCGTGTGCATGAAGCGGTTGACGCCCTTCGTACGTGCGCGCTCGTGGAACTTGAAGAAGTAGTCCGGCGGCTGGCTGCTGGCGGCCGGCGGTGAGTCCTCGGTCAGGATCGCCGGATCCTCCGGTCGCGCACGCGGCGCGATGACAGGCGTCGTCGGCCCGAGCTCAGGGTCGGGTGGTTGGGCGGCGCGCGAAGCTGAGTCCTGGCCCTGCTTCTCTTCGCTCCCCAGCGGTTGGTGCGTCGTCTCGTCGGCGCTCACAGATGATTGCTACACCTCGCCACTGCCACAGTTACCCATCAAGCCGGGAAGGGGACTCGAACCCCTGACCTACTGCTTACAAGGCAGTTGCTCTACCAGCTGAGCTATCCCGGCGAAGCTCCGAGGTTACCCCTGCGGTGGCATACTGCCAGAGCGATGCAGGAGCTTTCGCCCGTCATCGAATTGGACAACCTCTCGAAGCACTTCGGGAGCCTACGCGCAGTCGACGAGGTGTCGCTGCGTGTCAATCGCGGCGAGGTCTTCGGGTTGCTGGGGCCCAACGGTGCCGGCAAGTCGACGGTGATCGGCTGTCTCCTCGGCCAACTGCGCCCGACCGGCGGGGCCAGCGCCATCCTCGGCAACGACTGCTGGGGTGAGCGCGTCGCGGCGCACCGCTCGCTCGGCGTGCTGCCCAGCGACTTCAGCTTCGAGGAGACGCTGACCGGACGTCAGGTGATCGAGCTCTTCGCGCGCCTGCGCGACGAGCCCCTGGCGGGGCGCCATGAACTGCTGGCCCGGCGGCTTCGTGCCGACCTCGACCGCCCAGTCGGGCAGCTCTCGCGCGGCAACCGGCAGAAGATCGGCCTCATCCAGGCGCTCGTGCACGAACCCGAGGTACTGCTGATGGACGAGCCCAGCAGCGGCCTCGATCCGCTGATGCAGGAAGAGTTTCTGAGCCTCGTCGACGAGCATCGTGCGGCCGGCTGCACGGTTCTGATGTCCTCGCACAACCTTTCCGAGATCGAGCGCTC
>JBIQMF010000224.1:0-2853 GCA_044463545.1 Solirubrobacterales bacterium | reverse complement strand
GCGCGTCCGCGTGCCCGGCCCGAGCAGCGAACCGAGCGCCGTCCGCCAGGCCCCTGTGTGGCTGGGCAGGACCGGCGAGAGCGAGTGGAAGTTCTGGAAGTCGACGCCCAGATCGCGCGAGGTGATGACCGGCCAGACGCCGGTCAGACCGACGTTCTCGCCCTCGGCGCGCAGCGGGCCGCGGGCGAGTGTGTAGTTGGCGTAGGTGCCGTCTGAGGAATGCATCACGCGGTGGCGGTATTCGCCGAGCAGCCCGGCGGCCCTGAGCGCGCGCAGGTTGTCCTCGCCGGCCTCCTGCAGCGCCACGAGGTCTGCGTCCGAAGCGCGGATCTGCCTCACCAGCGCGCTCGTTTCGGCCGCGCCCTTCATCAGGTTTGCGCTGAAGATGCGCAGCTCGCGGCCGTCGGCCACCGGCTGATCCTGACCAACCACGCGTGGCGCGATCACGCCTGCCAGCACGAGCATCAGCATCGCGAGCCCCAGCGCGCTCCACCAGGCGCGCAGCAGCAGTGCGATGAGCAGCGGCAGCGCCGTCGTCAGCAGAAGCTGAGGCGTGAAGGCGACAAGCGGAATCGCCGGCCAGAAGGTGTCGAGCCCCAGCAGGCGGATGAGCGCGGCCAGCAGCCAGGGGCTTGCGATCACGACCACCAGGACGTTGCGCCTCAGCGAGTTCTTGCCGCCAAGACCGATCATGCCAGCAGGAGCTCCCGGGCCACCGCCTTGTCGGCCATCCGTCTGACCCCGGCGTCGACGCCGATCGCCGCGATCTCGGCGCGCGTCATCCAGCGCGCCTCGGCGGCGTCGGTGGCCGGTGCGAGCACAAGCTCATCCGCCCGCTGCGGCAGGACGGCCAGCGCACGAAAGTCGAAGTGCAGGTGCGAGGGCGCAGCATCGCGCGGGGCGATGCGGTGCACGTCGAGGTCGAAGAGTTCGACCTTGGCGCCCGCAAGCGACAGCCCCAGCTCTTCCTCGGCTTCGCGCGTGGCGACGAGCAGCGGGTCGCTCTCGCCCGGCTCCGCATGGCCGCCGGGCTGGACCCAGAGGTGGAGGTTCTTGTGGAAGATCATCGCGGCGCGCCCGTCGGACGAGACGACAAAGCAGGAACCGGTGGCGTGACCGGGGTCGAAGACGTCGCGGTCGAACGGGTCGATCTCGGCGGATCGTTGTGCGTCCAGCCAGTCGGTCATCGCCAGTTGGTGGCGCATCTCGTCGGAGCCCAGCGGCCGGTGCGCACGCGCGAGCGCGGCCAAGTTCTGGCGGGTAGGGTGGGCAGGCGCAAGCACAGCGAAAGAGAGCCTATGAGTATTGACCGCCACACGCACCTTGCAATCTCCGACATGGAGCAGATCTGGGGTGGGTTCCAGGTTCGCGCCCGCGCCTCGCTGGGGGTTGAGAGCTTTGGTCTCAGCGTCATGCAGCTGCCGCCGAGCTTCGAGCAGATGCCGCCGCACACGCACGATTTCGACGGACAGGAAGAGGTCTACTTCGCGATCAAGGGCAGCGGCGCGCTGGTCTTCGGTGACGGCAGCGAGGTCGCGCTCGACGACGACACGCTCGTGCGCGTCGGCCCGCGGGTCAACCGCAAGATCGTCTCGGGCCCGGACGCCCTGCAGGTGCTCGTGGTCGGTGGCACGCCGGGGCAGAGCTACTCGGTGATCCCGCATTCAGAGCTCGGTGCGGCCGAGCCCAATCCGTCCGAGTTGCCCGGGGTCAGCGATGCGCTGGGCGGAGCCGGGGTCGGCGAGCCGGCCGACGACGTCGATGTCGTGAGGCTCAGCCAACTCGAGGAGCACGTCTATCGCGGCGAGCTCAACACCTTCTGGGCCGTGGGCCGCGCGCTTGGCACCGAGGCCTTCGGGATCGCAGTGATCGAGCTGAAGCAGGCGACCGGCGAGAACCCCTACCCACGGCACAATCACGCCAAGGACGGTCAGACCGAGGTCTACGTGGTCGAGCGCGGCGCCGGATCGATCACGCTGGGCGACGAGAGCGTCGAGCTCGCCGCCGGCGAGATGGTCGCCGTGCCGCCGGCGCTCGACCGACAGCTCGCGGCCGGACCCGAGGGCATGCGCGTCGTCGCCATCGGTGCCTGACCGGTCCGCACGCTCCGAAAAGTGCTTAGGATCAGCAGGCGATCCCCGTCTGCCCGAATGCGCGCGGACCTCAGCGGTATCGATCCGAGAAGCACCGACACAGAAGGAGCCCGAACGATGAACGGCGCAATCAACTCCAACGACATCCTTGCCGACAGCAACGAGGCCAAGCGCGCCGAGATCGTCGAGATGCTCACGACCGCCTACTGGATGGAGATCGAGACGGTGATGAGCTACATCGCCAACTCCGTGAACCCCGACGGCGTGAAGGCGCAGGAGATCGTGCAGTCGCTGGCGGCCGACGTCCAGGAAGAGCTGGGGCATGCCCAGCAGTACGCGCAGCGCATCAAGGCTCTCTACGGCACGGTGCCCGGCTCGCTCGAGTTCAAGGCCGGGCAGACCTCACTGCAGCCGCCGACCGACGGGCTCGACATCGTCCACGTCATCCGCGGCGTGATCGCGGCCGAGCGCGGCGCCATCGACTACTACAACAAGATCATCGAGGCGACCGACGGGATCGACCCGGTGACGCAGGACATGGTGATCACGATCCTGGCCGACGAGCAGAGCCACCTGCGTACCTTCGAGGGCTTCCTGCGCGAGTACGAGTCGAAGTAGGCGGCTCGCCCGCGCGGCTCGTGCGGCGCCGGGGCCGCAGCTACAGCCACGGCACAGGATTCACAGACCAGCGCCGCCGCGACCTTCGCCGGCGGCGAACTTCTGCGCGCCGCCGGCCGCAACCCGGGCCGTTGCCGGGCCG
>JBIQMF010000223.1:0-2867 GCA_044463545.1 Solirubrobacterales bacterium | reverse complement strand
ACGGCGGGCTCGACGAGATGGCCGAGAAACACGTCTGCATGCTTGCGCTCGGCACTCCCTTCGTCGCCGATTGGCGTGATGTAGAAGCAAACCTTGCTCAGGTCGCCGGCAGCGGACGCCTGGCCTTCGCTCGGTATACCGAGCGAAGCACGCCGTGGAGCAGTCATGTCGCGCTGACCACTCGCGGGCAACTCGTCGAGAACATGCTCGATGGTCAGGACCCGCTCGGTCCCCGAGACCGGACGCAGCACCCCAACGTGCTTCGCGTTCACGATGAACAGCTCAACTGCTTCCTTTGCGTGCTCGGCGGAGAGTTTCTGGTCCTCGACAAGCTGGTCCTGCATAACGCGCTGATTTGGCAGCTTGTTGCCCTTCAGCGATTCGTACAGGGCGGCGAACGGCTGGATGTGTGTGATGGCAGCCTCGAAACGAGCACGGGTTCGCTCGCGCGCCGAGGCGTCGGGGTCAGTCGCCTTCTGGCCGAGCGACGTAAGCTCCAGGAAGTCAGCTCGGTAGCTGCCCTCAGTCAAGCCGTAACGGTTCGAGTTCACGACCTGCTGCCGAGCCAGACCGCTGTCGGGTGAGCGCTCGAGCTGCTCGAAAAGAGTCAGGCGGCGGATGCGCGGCTGGCCGCCAGCGAGGCGTTGGATTTCCTCCGCAAGCACCACGGCATCCTCGAATGAAACCGCAGGGAAGGGACGCTGCGTCCGCGTCCGCTTGGTCGTCTGCGGTCTGTTCGAGGTCAGTCTCGCTCTAGTTGGTGACCTCGCCCGTCTGCGGTGAGCGACTGACTTTGGCGCGGAAGCAGGCACCGTCGGAGAATCGCCGTTGGCGGCCGCTGGGCGACCGTGCGCTGCCGTCGCCGAGCCGTCGCTGCTGTCAGTGGGCGGAGGAGGATTGTCGGTTGCTGCCATCGTCTCCTCACTGCCCGACTGTCCGTTGGCGCGCTCCATGAGTCACGCGAACCATATCGCAGTTAGCCAACCGAAAACCAGAGTGGCCCGGGGGCGCCACCACGACGAGCCCAGGAGCGTCATACCGCCCGGTCAGCCGCCTGAAGGCCGCCTCCACCATCTGCTCACTCGGTGCGTAGTCGGCGTAGCGCTGGGTGGTGGTGATGTCGCGGTGGCCCAGCCACTCCTGCAGGGTGCGGAGTGGGACGCCGGCGGCGGCCATGCGGGTGCCGAAAGTGTGGCGCAGGTCGTGGAAGCGGTGGTCTTCGATGCCGGCGGCTCTGAGTGCGGCGCTCAGGCGGCGGCTGATGTTCGCCTTGGGGATGATCCCGCCGGTGTCGGGGTGCGCGAACACGAGGTCGTCGTCGTCACGCCAGATCGTCTGGTTCCCGAGACGGCGCAGCTCGATCACCAGCTCAGCCGTCATGGGCACCGAGCGGCTTGATCGCCGGGACTTGGGGGTGCTGAACTCGCCGTAGGTATAGCTGCGCCGCACGCGCACGCGACGCGCCTCCCAATCGACGTCGCGCCAGCGCAGCGCGACAAGCTCGCCTTTGCGCAGCCCGGTCATGACGGCAGTGATGAAGATCGCTCGGTCGAGGTGCGCGAACGGGCCGGGACGGACGTGGGCGATCAGCTTGTCGATCTGCGGCAGCGTCAGGTAGCGGATCTCGGTCGGCTCGGGGGTCGCCGGCAGCTCGATCCCCTCGCACGGGCTGAAGGTCACCCACCGCCGATACGGCGCCTTCGCGAAGACGAACAGCGCTGACAAGGTCGCGACGACGACGCGCACGGTCGCGGGCGCTCGTCTCTTGCGCTCCAGCAGCGCGACGAGGTCGATTACGTCCTCGGGCTCCATCGCGTCGGCTGGCCGCTCGCCGAAGAACGGCACGAGGTGCACGCGGACGATGCTCTCGATGCTCCTCTGCGTGGAGACCTTCCGGCCGCGGCGCTTGGCGTGCTCGACGTAGCGGGTGCCGACCTCGCCGATCGTCAGGCGCTCGCCAACCTGTGCGCGGACCTGCGTCTCGGCGATCAGGCGGCGCAGTTCGGCCTCGGCCTGCGCCCGCGTCAGGCCGGCGCGCTCGCCGCGCGGCCGCTTCGGGCCGACGCGGCGCTTCACGCGCCGCCCGTTCGCGTACCAGGAGCCGTAGTAGGTCTCGCGGCCGTTGCGGTCCGTGCGCACGCTCAGGCTGCCCGTGCCGTGCGAGCGCCGCGCGTCGCCGCTGCGTCGGCGGCGGGCCGTTGGGGCGGGCGTGGTGTCGGTGGCGGCGGGCATCGGCGTCCTGGGACGCCGGAGCGGGCTCGCCGCGCGCGCGTGCTGCACGCCAGGTGTAGCGTCCAGGGCGTGTCGGAGGTCCGCCTCCGGCGCCATGCCCCAGGCCGTTGCAGCGGTGCGGGGGCGACCTATGGGGTGCTCGCCGCACACTACGAGGTACGAGCGCGGTTTCGAAGGCCCGGCCTGCGACGGCGGCCCTCCCACCACTCCCGCAGCTCATCGGGCTCGAAGCGCACGTAGCGCCCGAGTCGCACGTGCGGGATGCGCTACGCCCGCGCCTGCGCCAGCACCCACGACGCCGGCACCCCCAACAGCTCGCCCGCGACGGTCGCGTCGACGAGCCCAGCGGCCGGGCGCTCGCGATCAATCGTCCACGACACGGGACGCGCGGCCGGCCCGCTCACCACCGCCCCCACGAGTCGCCCGCGTCGGGGTCAGCCGCGTCAAGGGCAGCGTCAGACGGCGGCGCATCCGCATCCGTCGCGTCCTCCTCGGGCTCAGCCGCCGGCCCCTCATCGCCGGAGCCACGGCCGAGCCAGTCCACGAACTGCTGGCGCGTGTTCATGAAGATCGGCGCGAACGGCCCCTGGTCGAGCAGGTCCGTGTACAGGCAGACGCGCAGGTCGATCCAGCGG